>NZ_JBFTQL010000008.1:0-119154 GCF_056398985.1 Microbacterium sp. 01T413_2 | reverse complement strand
GTGGTCCTCACAGCCGGGGGTCGATGACGGCCTCGACCTCATCGAGGTGGTGCATGTTCGCGATCTTCTCGGAGGCCTGGGCGAGTCCGACGGGGGCGCTGAACAGCTCGTCCCACGGGTAGCGGTCGGCGAAGGCCTGGAAGAAGTCGATCGAGCGGGCGTAGTCGGCGATGTCGCCGTTGAGCGAGCCGACCATGGTCAGTTCCTTGCCCATGAGCGTGCTGACCGGGAAGGCGTCCCCGACGGGGCCGGTGGATCCGACGATCACGACGGTGCCGCGCTGCGCGGCCATGCCGACGGCGTCCGGCCCCACACTCGGGGCGCCGGCGAAGTCGAACACGTGGTCTGCGCCGCGTCCGTCGGTGAGCTCCATGACCTGGGCGACGACGGGGCCGTCGCGGAAGTCCACGACCGCATCCGCGCCGAACCGCGCCGCGAGTTCGAGCCGCGCAGCCGGTGCGCCGACGGTGATGACACGCCCGGCGCCCGAGATCTTCGCCACGGCGGTCGCGAAGATGCCGAGTGCGCCGGCGCCCTGCACGACGACCGTGGAGCCGGGCCGGATCCTCCCACCGCGTTCGAACGCGCGCAGCACGGTCTTCGCCGCGCAGCCGGCCATCGAGGCCCAGGTGTCCTTGACCGCGTCCGGCAGCAGCAGCTTCGCCGCCCCCGGCGTGACGTAGGCGTACTCGGACAGGCCGGCGGTGGCGAACGGCGGCACGTCGGAGCGCTGCAGGAAACCGTAGCCGCGCCGGGAGCAGTGCACGGGCTCGCGCAGCACGACGCAGCCGTAGCACTCGCCGCAGGTCGACTCGGACCACCCGATCCGGTCGCCGATGTGCAGCGACCGGCCGAGCGCGTCGACGGTGCCGTTGCCGAGGGCGACGATCTCGCCGACCATCTCGTGGCCGAGTACCATCGGCAGCATGCCGGGGAAGGTCATCCTGCCCTCCCAGATCTCGATGTCGGTGCCGCACAGGGTCGACACCGCGATCCGCACCAGCGCGGCGCCGGGCGCGACCTCGGCCGGGAGCGGCAGATCCTGCAGGGTGAGGGGCTGACCGTGCTCCGTGAGCACGGCCGCGCGGGTGGTGGTGGGGATGGTCATGCGGATCCTTCCGGGATCAGGCGCTTCGACAGGCTCAGCGACCATGTTTCAGACGAGCAGCTGGCCGCCGTCGACGGGGACGGAGACGCCGGTGATGTGACTCGCGGCGTCGCCCGCGAGGAAGACGACGAGCGGCGCGACCTGCTCGACCTCGGCGATCGTGCCGAGCGGGATCCGCGCCTCCCAGGCGGCGCGCGCCTCGGGGTCGGTGGCGAAGCCGGCGGTGAGCGGGGTGAGGATCGGGCCGGGCGCGACCGCGTTCACGCGGATCCGGCGCCCGGCGAGCTCGATCGCGGCGGTGCGGGTCATAGCGTCGACGGCGGCCTTGGTCATCTCGTAGTGCCCCATGCCGGGCGTGGGCTGGCGCCCGCCGATCGACGAGGTGTTCACGATCGCGCCGCCGTCGGGCAGGCGCGGGGCGAACTCGCGGAGCATGAGGAACGTGCCGCGGATGTTCACGGCCACGGCGGCGTCGAAGACCTCGAGCGGGACCTGCTGCTGGGTGCCGCCGCCGAGCACGACGCCGGCGTTGTTGACGAGCACGTCGATGGTGCCGAGTGACTCTCCCGCCGCGGCGACCGAGGCGGGATCGGAGATGTCGAGCGCGAGTGCGGTGGCGTCGAGCTCCGCAGCCACCGCGGCCGCGGCGTCGGCGTTCACATCGCCGATGATCACCTCGTCTCCGGCCTCGCGGAAGGCGGCGGCGATGCCGCGGCCGAGCCCGGAGGCTCCTCCGGTGACGAGAATGCGGCGGGGGGAGATGGTCATCTCACGTCCTCTCTGACGGGGCATCTCCGTTATATTCTACAAGCATAGAAAAACGCAACCCGGGATCCCCCTGGTCGTTGAGCGAGGACGGCGAAGCCGCCCGAGACGAAACGCCCTCAGAGCAAGGAGTACTCATGTCAGCGTCGACACTTCCGCACCGCGCCCTCGGCGGGCTCACCGTCCCACCGCTCGCGCTGGGATCCTGGAACACCTGGGATCGGATGGATCCCGACGCTGCCGTCACGATGATTCGCCGTGCCGTCGAGCTCGATGCCGGCTTCTTCGACGTCGCGTACTACAACATGGGGCCGCACGCCGAGAACTCGCGCACCGACATCCTCTTCGGGGAGGCCCTGCGGGCGAGCGGCGTCGCGCGGGACGAGATCGTGCTGTGCGGCAAGCTGTGGCTCTGGGACTGGCCGAACCAGTCCTTCCGCGCCCAGCTCGTCGAGAGTCTGGAGCGCGCGGGACTCGACCGCTTCGACACGCTCGTCGTCGGCGACTACCTCGACGAGCCCGATGTAGCGCGGATTGTGACCGACGTGAACGAGCTCATCGCCGAGGGGCTCGTGGGCGGCTGGGGGATCAACAACTGGCGGATCGGGCACACGCGGACCGCGCTGGCCGCGGCGGCCGACACGGGTCTCGTCGGGCCCTCGTTCGCCCAGCTCAAGTACGGAATCGCCCGGCGCGCCATGGCGGAGGGCGCCGCGTACGGCCCCCTCTTCGCGGACGGGACGCTCGCGTTGCAGGCCTCGGACGTGTTCGAGGGCGGGATCCTCGCGACCGGCCGCGCGCCCCAGCGCAAGATCGGCGCCGACGTCGGCGGCATCCGCGAGCGTATCCTCGCCCTGTACCCGGAGGTCGCCCGCATCGCCGACGACTTCGGGGTGACGCCCGCGGCACTCGGCATCGCGTTCTGCCTCACCCATCCGGCGGCGGCGAACGTGCTGTTCGGCGCCTCACGGATCGGGCAGCTCGAGCAGAACCACGCCGCCCTCGCCCTGGTCACCGAGCGCGGGGCCGAGGTGCGCGAGGCGCTTGCCGGGCTGCAGGCCGACGTCGACGTGCGCGACGACGGAGCATGGTGAACCCGGTGGCGGGCTCCGCCCACCACCGGGACGAGAACGGGACCGAGGGGCGAGGAGCACGCAGCATGGATGTTCAGGATGAGACGGCGTCGTCCTCCGCCTACCGCGGGTTCGGGGGACGCGTGGGGGAGTTCACGTCGGAGTCGGAGCCGTGGTGGCCGCCGCAGCCGAGCGCGGCACCGGGGGCGCCGAATGTGATCGTGGTCCTCATCGACGATCTCGGCTTCAGCGACCTGGGACCGTTCGGCGGCGAGATCGACACCCCGCACATCGATCGGCTGGCCGAGGAAGGATGGACCTTCACGAACTACCGCACCGCGCCGCTGTGCTCACCCGCACGCGCCGCCCTGCTGACCGGGCTGAACCCGCACCGGGCGGGCTTCGGCCTCGTCGCCCACACGGACCCGGGCTATCCGGGGTTCTCGTGCACGCTGCCCGGGGACGCCCCCACCCTCGCCGAGTCGCTGCGGGCCGGCGGGTACGCGACGTTCATGGTCGGCAAGTGGCATCTCACCGTCGACTCCCGGCTGCACGACGGGGCGGACCGGTCGTCGTGGCCGCTGCAGCGCGGCTTCGACCGCTACTTCGGATCGATGGACGGGTTCACCTCGCTGCACCACCCGCATCGACTCGTGCAGGACAACTCCGTCCTGGACGTGCCGGAGTTCCCCGACGGGTACTTCCTCACCGACGACCTCACCGACCGCGCCATCGGGATGATCGACGACCTGCGCGCGAACGACGCGGCCAAACCGTTCTTCCTCTACTTCGCGCATACGGCCGTGCACGGGCCGATCCAGGCCAAGGAGGCCGACATCGCGAAGTACCGCGGCCGCTACGAGGCCGGGTGGAACGCGCTGCGCGACGAGCGGTTTGCCCGGCAGCGCGAACGCGGCATCGTCGCGGGCGACGCGGCGCTGCCGCAGGGTGCACTCGCGGACGAGGCGCGCATCCCGCGCTGGGACGATCTCGACGACGCGGAGCGGGAGCTGTTCGCGCGGTACATGGAGGTCTACGCCGCGGCCGTGGACGAGGTCGACCAGAGCCTGGGCCGGCTGCTCGCGCACCTCGAGGAGCGCGGTGAGCGCGAGAACACCATCGTCGTGGTCGCGAGCGACAACGGCGGCACCGCGGAGGGCGGTCCGCGCGGGACCCGCAGCTACTTCGCCCAGTTCGGGAGGATGGGGCCGGATCCGGAGGGTTGGGTGCCCGACGAGCCGCGCGAGGTCGACCTGATCGGCGGTCCGCGGCTGTTCGCGCACTATCCCGCCGGCTGGGCGCGTGTCTCGAACACGCCGTTCCGCTCGTTCAAGGGATCGCTCTACGAGGGCGGGGTGCACGCCCCGCTCATCCTGTCCTGGCCCGCCGCGCCGGCGCGGATGGCGGCGGGGCTGCGCGACCAGTTCGTCTTCGTGTCGGACCTCGCCCCGACGATCCTCGACCTGACCGGGACTCCGCGGCTGGACCGCCGGCACGGGAAGGAGTCCGTGCCGAGCGACGGCCGCAGCGTCGTCGACCTACTGAGCGACCCGAGGGCGCCGGGGAGACCGGCCCAGTACTTCGAGTGCTTCGGCAGTCGCGCGCTGATCGACGACGGCTGGAAGGCGATCTCCACGACGCCGCCGACTCGGGAGCAGGGCGCGGCCGGCGGGGCCTGGGAGCTCTACCGCCTCGCGGAGGACCCGACCGAGACGCGCGACCTCACGGCGGAGCACGGGGAGCGCGCTGCACTGCTCGCCGAGCGCTGGCGCGAGGAGGCATGGGCGAACGCGGTCTTCCCGCTCGACGACGACGGATCCCTGCACCGGATCCGACCCGCGACCGAGCGCCCGCTGGGTGATCCCGTCACGCTCTCGCCCTACCGGCCTCCGCTCGAGCGCTACCGGTCGGCCGCGCTGACGGTGCTGAGGTCGTTCGACGTGCGCATCGACGTGCGCACCACGGGCGACTCCGCCGGCGTGCTCCTCGCGCACGGCGACCAGGGCGGCGGATACCTCGTCGCGATCGACGACGGCGCGCCGCTCGTGTCCTACAACGCCTACGGGCGCATGCATCGCGCCCGCGGCGCGGCGCTCGCGCCGGGCGCGCACCGCCTGGTGCTGAGGATGGCGGAGCAGGACGATCTGCGCTGGAGCGTCGAGCTCGAGGTCGACGGCGCGGCCGGCCTGCGGATCCCGTCGGTGCCGATGCTGCTCGGAATGGCACCCTTCACGGGGATCAGCGTGGGATACGACTACGGCGGTCCCGTCGATTGGGAGCTGTACGAGAGGCATCGCAGCTACCGGTTCGACGGGCCCGAGCTCGCCGTCCACTACCTGCCCGGCGCGCGTTCGGCCCACGACGTCACGGAGCTGCGCGAGATCGACCGCGAGGTCGCGCGGGTCGCGGACTGAGCGCGAATCGCCTTCGTCCGAGCCGCACGGGCGACAGCTCTGCGCGCTCGGACAAGGGTGATTCGCGCAGGGTCATGGATCCGGTCCGTCCTGTGAGAAGAACCGCTTGCGTTCTTTTTCCACACATGTAGACTAAACGCAACGACACATCGGAGTGACGTCGGTATGGCTCCCCGGAGCGCGGCCGAAGGCCCTTCGAACCCTTCTTCACCTCAACCCGCACCGAGAGAAGGAACCATGAAACGAGTGCCCCTCGCGATCGCCGCGGCCGTGGCCGCGGCCCTCGCCCTCACCAGCTGCTCCGGCGGCGGAGGCACCACGACGCAGACGAGCGACGCCGCCGCTGCCGCGAACGCCCCCGACGACCTCAACATCGGCAACTTCCTGGACGTCACGTCCTGGGATCCGGCCCTGGCCGACATCGGCTTCGACGGGCCGTACCTGTCCGCGGTCTACGACGCCCTGGTCGCCCTCGACAAGGACGGCAAGCCGGTTCCCGCCCTCGCGGAGAAGTGGGAGGTGGCCTCCGACGACCTCAGCATCACCCTGACCCTGCACAAGGGCGGGACCTTCAGCGACGGCACCCCGGTCGACGCCGACGCGGTCGTGAAGAGCCTCGACTACCTCAAGGCGGGCGCCCGTTCCGGCGAGGCCTACACGAACGTGTCGTCCTTCGAGGCGGTGGACGACCACACGGTCAAGATCAACCTCACGCAGCGCGACGACACGATCCTGTACTTCATGGGGCTCGGCCGCAGCTACGTGATGTCGCCCAAGGCCATCGCCGCGGGCACGCTCGGCAAGCAGCCGGTCGGCTCCGGCCCCTACACGCTGGACGGCGCGAAGAGCGTCGCCGGATCCGAGTACCACTTCACGAAGGTCCCCGGCTACTGGGACGCGAAGGCGTACTCCTTCAAGAACCTCGCGATCTTCCCGATCATGGACGCCACGGCGCGCCAGAACGCCATGCTCAGCGGCCAGATCAACGTGCAGTACGGCGACATCACGAACAAGGACGCGGCCCAGCAGCAGGGCTGGAACACGGTCTCGCGGGTCTCCGGCTGGGCCGGTCTCGTCATCACCGATCACACCGGCGCGAAGAACAAGGCGCTCGGCGACCTCAAGGTCCGTCAGGCGCTGAACTACGCCTTCGACGGCGCCGCGATCCTCAAGGCCGTCGGCAGCGGCGCCGGCGCCGCGACGAACCAGGTGTTCCCGGAGGGCGGCTCGATCAACGACCCTTCGCTCAACAAGCAGTACGCGTACAACGTGGACAAGGCGAAGCAGCTCCTCACCGAGGCCGGCTACCCGAACGGGTTCGACATCTCGATGCCGATGTCGCCGGTGTTCGAGCAGTGGAAGCCCGCCGCGGACCAGGCGCTGACCGCGATCGGCGTCAAGGTCACCTGGGACAACATGCAGATGCCCGACTACCAGCTGAACGCGCCGAACTACCCGATGTTCATCTCCTTCCTCGCGATGGACGGCAACGAGGTGGCGACGGTGGCCCGGCAGGTCACCTCCAAGCAGTGGTTCAACCCGGCACCCGACTACGCGAGCAACGCGGTCCTCGCGCCGCTCGTGAAGAAGGTCCAGGAGACGAAGGGCGCCGACCAGACGGCGGCGATCAAGGACCTGAACAAGGCCCTGGTCGACCAGGCCTGGTGGTCGGTCTGGTACCAGGCGGACAACACCTACTACTCGGTGTCCGGCATCAAGGTCCAGCCCGTCATCGGCATGATGTTCCCGACGCTGCGCTACATCACCAAGGGCTGACGCCCCGGGGGCCCGACCCGTCGTAGGTCGGGCCCCCGTTCCTCCTCACCCCCCGAGAGGTCCTCATGCTCCTGTTCACCGCGAAGCGGCTGCTGTCCGGCATCGTGCTGCTCGTGGTCGTCTCCGTCGCGACGTTCTTCCTCGCGCACCTGGCGATCAAGGATCCGACCGCTGCGCTTCTGGGCACCACCGCGAGCCCCGCGCAGCAGGCCGCGCTGGCGACGAAGATCGGCATCGACCGTCCGCTGCTGGTGCAGTTCTGGGACTGGTTCTCGCACCTCGTCACCGGCGACTTCGGATCCTCCTGGCGCAACTTCCAGCCCGTGGGCGCCCAACTCGCCATCAAGGTCCCGGTGACCCTCTCCGTCGTCACCTTCGCGACGCTCATCACGGCGGTGCTCGGCATCGCCTTCGGGATGATCACGGGTCTGCGCCCCGGGACCTGGTTCGACCGGATCCTCAAGGGCATCTCGGTCGTGCTGTTCGCGCTGCCCGGCTTCTGGGTCAGCCTGGTCCTCGTCCTGTGGTTCGCGGTGCAGCTGAAGTGGTTCCCTGCGGTCGGCTACGTGCAGCCGTCGCAGTCCGTCGACGGATGGATCCGCTCGCTCACGCTCCCCGCGATCTCGCTCGCGCTCGGCGGCGTGGTCGCCGTCTCGGAGCAGCTGCGCAACGCCGTGATCGCGCAGAGCCGTCAGGACTGGGTGCGCACCCTGCGCAGTCGCGGTCTGTCGCCGGCCAGGGTGAACCTGCACATCCTCCGCAACGCCTCACCGGCTGCGCTCACCGTCATCGCCCTCATGTTCGTCGGCCTGCTCAGCGGCGCCATCGTGGTGGAGCAGATCTTCAGCCTCCCCGGCATCGGGCAGCTGACCAATCAGTCCTCGCAGAACGGCGACATCCCGATGCTCCTCGGCATCACCGTGGTGTCGATCGTCTTCGTCGTGATCATCAACCTCCTGCTCGACCTCGTGCTCGGCTGGATCAACCCGAAGGTGCGCGTCGCATGACCACCACCGACATCCGCGTCGCGTTCGATCGCGCCAGGCAGCGGCGTCGCTCGAGCCTGTTCCGCCGGTTCCTCCGTCACCCCGGCGGGTACATCCCGCTCGCGATCTTCGTCCTCATCGTGCTCGTGGGCGTCTTCGCCCCGCTGCTCGCGCCGATGGATCCGAACTTCGTCGACCTCGCCGCCGCCAAGGCCCCGCCGTCTGCCACGCACCCGCTGGGCGCCGACTCGACCGGCCGTGACATCCTCAGCCGGCTCATCTACGGCACCCGGATCACGATCTGGGGTGCGCTCATCACGATCGTCACCGCCGTCGTGATCGGAGTGCCGACCGGCGTCGCCGCCGGCTACTTCCGCGGTCCGTTCGACCGGGTCGCGATGTGGGTGAGTGACGCGCTGCAGTCCATCCCCGGCATGATCATCCTGCTCGTCGTCGCCGCGGGCAGCCGCAACAACTTCGAGCTGCTCATGGTCACGGTCGGCGTGTTCATGGTGCCGGGATACTTCCGCATCGCGCGATCGCAGACCCTCAGCGTGCGCGAGGAGCCGTACATCGACGCGGCGCGCGTGTCCGGTCTGTCCGATGCCCGCATCATCTCCCGGCACGTCGTCACCGCCGTCTACCCGCCCGTCATCATCCAGACGGCGCTCACCGCCGGCATGGCGATGGGCATGCAGGCCGGGTTGCAGTTCCTCGGCATCGGAGACTCGAACGTGCCCAGCTGGGGCGCGATGATGCTCGAGGGCTTCCGCCTCATGCTCACCTATCCGCTCATGCTGCTGTGGCCCTCGGTCGCGCTCGGCCTGACGATCGCGGTGCTCGCGATCATGGGTTCCACCCTCGCCGAACTGGCCCAGGTGCGCACCCCGCGGCTGCGCCGCCGCCGCGCTACGGCGATGGACGCCGCGGCCGCCGCCACTCCCGCGACGGGTACCGTGCGGCACGCGGTGGAGGGATCCGCACTGCGCGTGGAGAACCTGCGGGTGAGCCATGCCACCCCGAACGGCGTCGTCGAGGTGGTGCACGGTGTCACGCTCGACGTAGCCCCCGGGGAGGTCGTCGGCATCGTCGGCGAGTCCGGATCCGGCAAGTCGCAGACGGTGTTCTCGGTGCTCGACCTGCTGCCCGCGAGCGGCGCGAGCACGGCCGACGCGATCCGCATCGCCGGTGAGGACGTCACGACGGCGACGCCGAAGCAGCGCCAGGCCCTGCTCGGCCGCGAGCTCGGCTATGTGCCGCAGGAGCCGATGAGCAACCTCGACCCGTCGTACACGATCGGCCACCAGCTCGTGGAGCCGCTGCGCCGCGTGCACGGCATGAGCGCCGCTGATGCGAAGGCCAGGGCGCGCGAGGTGCTGCTGCGGGTGGGGCTGGCGGATCCGGACCGGGTCCTGCGCAGCTATCCGCACCAGGTCTCGGGCGGCATGGCGCAGCGCGTGCTCATCGCCGGCGCGATCTCGGGCCGGCCGTCGATCCTCATCGCCGACGAGCCCACCACCGCGCTCGATGTCACCGTGCAGGCCGAGGTGCTCGAACTGCTGCGCGAGCTTCAGCAGGAGTACGGCATGGCGCTGCTGATCGTCACGCACAACTTCGGCGTCGTCGCCGACATCTGCGACCGCGTGATCGTGATGCGCGGCGGCGAGATCGTCGAGCAGGGCGATGTGGATCCGCTGTTCGCGCACCCGCAGCAGCCCTACACGCGGGAGCTCATCGCGGCATCGCTCGACGACGCCCTGGGGCGAGCGGAGCTCGACGCGGCCGGGCGGGCCGAGCCCGACGCTGGCCGGCGCAGCGCGCTCGACGCGTCGGACCCCGCGGCCGGCGCCACGACGGACACGACGGAGGTGCGCGCATGACCGCGCTGCTCGAGGTGCAGGATCTGGTCGTCGAGTACGGCCGTGGCCGGTCGGCGTTCCGCGCGCTGCACGGCGTCTCGATCGACGTCGCGCCCGGGGAGTGCATGGGTCTCGTCGGCGAATCCGGATCCGGCAAGTCCACCCTCGGCAAGGCGATCCTCGGCCTCGCACCCGTGACCGGCGGCAGCATCCGCTTCGACGGCAGGGACATCACGTCCCTCGGTCGCGCGGAACGACGCGCCCTCGCGGCCGACGTGCAGGTGGTGTTCCAAGATCCGTACGGATCCCTGAACCCGGCGATGACCATCGGCGACATCCTGTCCGAGCCGCTGCTGACCAGCGGACTGGGCGGATCCGAGGCGCGGGCGCGCGTACGGGAGATGCTCGACCGGGTGCGCCTGCCCGAGACCGCGATGGACCGCTATCCGAGCGAGTTCTCCGGCGGTCAGCGTCAGCGCATCGCCATCGCCCGGGCTCTCGTGCGCCGGCCGCGACTGATCGTGTGCGACGAGCCGGTCAGCGCGCTCGACCTCACCACGCAGGCGACCATCCTCGACCTGTTCATCGAGCTGCAGCGCGACACCGGTGTCTCCTACCTGTTCGTCTCGCACGACCTGGGCGTGGTCCGGCGGGTGTGCCACCGTGTCGCGGTGATGTACCACGGCGAGATCGTCGAGACCGGAGCGGGGGAGCAGGTCACGCGCTCGCCGCGGCATCCCTATGCCGAGCGACTGCGCCTGGCGTCGCCGGTCGCCGACCCCGTCAAGCAGAGGACGCGCCGTGCCGAATGGCTGGCGCTGCGCGAGGCCACGGATGCCCCGGTACGGTAGCAGGCAGCGATTCCGCACGTCCGCGCCCCGGTGCGCGTCGCCGGCGGACGCCATGTCGGAAGGAACCCATGCCGAAGATCATCGATCACGATCAGCGTCGTCGGGAGATCGTCGAGGTCGCCAAGGGAATCATCCTCAAGGGCGGGTTCGAGGCGGCGACCATGCGCAGCATCGCCGCCGAGGCGGGCTTCGCGAACGGTGCCCTGAAGCACTACTTCCCTGGCAAGGAGAGCATCGTCGCGGCGACGTTCGAGACGATCCTCGCGCAGATCTCCGAGGGTGTGCAGGAGGCCGGATCCGCCCCGGACGGTGCGGAGGCGGCGCTGCGCAGCTTCCTGGAGGCGACGATCCCGCGAGATCCCGAGCAGATCGCCGCCGGACGGGTGCTGCTCGCGCTTTGGGAGTACGCGATGTCGAACGAGCAGCTCGCAGAGCTGTACCGGAGCCATCTGCGCTCCTGGCGCGCATCGCTCGTGGAGCGGATGGAGGCGGCCCGCGACGAGGGCGCGATCCGCGACCAGGACTTCGCGCCCCTGGCGAACGAATACATCTCTTCCGCCGTGGGAGCGACCGTGATCAACCTCATGTACCCCGACGGCGATCGCATCGCCGACTATCAGGCCTACATCGACCAGTTCCTCGCGCGGCTGCGCTGACCCTGCTCCGGGCGGCCTCCACGCGTCATCGAGAGGAGGGCGCCCGATGACCGGCGCACCCAGGATCGCCCTGTCCGTCGTCCGCTCGGAGGGTACCGGCCGACCGGCCCTGTTCCTGCACGGCCTCGCCTCGCGCGCCCGGCTCGACTGGCCCTGCGCCGCATGGGAGCCTGCCCTCGCGGATCGACCGGCTCTGCTCGTGGACCTGCCGGCGCACGGCGACAGTCCTGCGGCCGGCGTGCTCTCCACGTCACGCGTGGTCGACCTGCTCGCGCAGACTGTCGCGTCGATCGCCTCGGGGGAGGAGATCGACGTCGTCGGCTACTCCCTGGGCGCGCGTCTCGCGTGGGCGCTCGCCGGGCACCCCGAGGTCGCGGTGCACCGTCTCGCACTGGGCGGACTCAGCCCGTGGGAGCCGTTCACGATGGTCGACCTGCCCGCCGCCCGAGCCGCGCTCGCCGGAGGGCCGGCGCCGGCGGATCCGATCACCGGCATGATCCTGGGTATGGCTGCGCTCCCCGGGAACCGCCCCGAGGAGCTGCTCGATCTCATCGAGGGGCTCGCGTCGGAGCCGTTCGACCCGGCGGCCGTCGCCGCGCCGACGCAGCCCGTGCTGCTGCTCGGCGGGACCGAGGACCCGATGTCGGAGGGCATCGACATGCTCGCCGCCGCCGTGGCGGGCTCCCGCGTCGTGCGGGTGCCGGGCGACCACCTCGCGGCGCTGCACGCTCCCGAGTTCCGCACCGCCGTCGTGGAGTTCCTCGCCGAGGACTGAGCCCGGCGCGGTCCCCGAAGCTCCCCTGGACACCCCCTGTCCATTATTTCCTACAATTGTAGAAACATGAAAGGCATGTACATGACCACCACTCCCGACGCCGCGCGGATCCTGGACATCGCGACGGGCTACATGGCCTCGAAGCAGCTCTTCGAGGCCAGCCGGATCGGCCTGTTCCCGGCGATCTCGAATGGCGCCGACACGGTCCCCGCCATCGCCGAGCGCACCGGCGCGAGTGAGCGCATCGTGCGCATCCTCGCCGACGCGATGACGGGCAAGGGGCTGCTGACGCGTACCGAAGGCCGCTATGCGCTCGAGCCGGACGCGGCCGCCTACCTGGCCGGAGACGCCTCGGTCGTGGACCTCGCGCCGTTCCTCACCTTCCTCGGCGAGATCAGCTACCCGCACTGGCTGCAGTTCGCGCACACCGTCGACACGACCGAGCCCGGCGACCTGCAGATGGACGACGCCCGCTGGGGGACCTTCATGGCCGGCGTCATGACCTACAACGCCCTGCACGCGCAGGAGTTCGGCCGTCTCGTCGACCTCTCCGCCGCGACGAACGCGCTGGACTTCGGCGGCCTGTCGGCGGGCTTCGCGCTCGAGGCGATGCGGCGCAACCCGGGCCTGCGCACCACCTTCCTCTACGCGCCCGGGTTCGAGGGCGGCATCGCCGAGGCCGTCGAGGCGGCGGGCGTGGCGGACCGCGCCACGGTCGAGGTCGGCGACACGGCGGGCGCGCAGCCGCAGGGCGCCTACGATGCGGTGCTCGCGAACCACGTGATTCACCGGTTCTCGGCCGAGGAGAACGCGCAGCTCTTCCGCAACCTCAGGGCCGCAGCGGTGCCCGGCGCCACCCTCACCGTGCTCGACTTCTTCCTCGACGACGACGCGCAGCAGCGCGGCATCGACGCGCTGCATGCGGGGGAGTACCTCGTGATCGACGGCACGGTCGTCTACCCCGAGGCGCAGGTCCGCGGCTGGCTGGCCGACGCGGGCTGGGAGGTGCGCGAGAAGATCGCCCTCCCCGCAAGCCCGCGGGTGCTCATCGCCACGGCGGTGTGAGAGCGGCGCGGCCTCGCGCGGCTCCTGTTCCGGGCGAGGCCGCGCGTCAGGATCCGGCTCTCGCGGACGGGACCGGATCCAGGGCGGGCGACGAGCGGACGCGTCGCCCGCCCCGTTCATCCACACGGCTCCGTGGCGAGCGTGAGGCGGCGAGCGGTGTGGTGGTCGCTCGCGCGCCCGCACTACGCCTGTGCGAACACCGTCCTGCCGTCGACGATGGTCCGCGCGATGCCGACATCGCCGAACGGACGACCTGGCGCGGCGGGGTCCTCGTCCAGGACCGTGATGTCCGCGACCTTGCCGACCTCGAGCGATCCCTTCCAGGCTGCGGCGCCGTCCTGGCGCGCCGGATCGATGGTCACGCACCGGAGCAGCTGCTCGCGGATGCCCGCGTCGTCGCGGCCGAGCAGCGCGAGCGAGGCGTCCAGGCCGATGCGCCAGTCCGGCGTCGCGATCGGTGCGTCGCTCGTGATCGTGGTCAGCGCCCCCGAGGCGATCATGTGGCTCAGCGGCCAGGCGGCGGCGATACGGGCCGCGCCGAGCTGTGCGCCCGCCCAGTCCCGGGTGTGCTCCGCGATGAGCGGCTGCACGGCGAAGCCGGCGCCGACGGCGCCCATGCGCTCGATCTGAGCAGGGGTCGCGAGGTCGGCGTGCACGACGTAGTGCGGTGCGGCGGCGGCCCTGGGGTGCGCCTCGAGCACCCGCAGGAACTCCTCGATCGACCGGTCGCCCGTCGCGTGCACCGCGACCTGCTCGCCCCGTTCGACGGCGAGGCCGATCATGCGCCGGTACGCGTGCAGCGCTCCCTCGGCGCCCTGGGGCAGCAGTCCGCCCGACGTGCCGTCGGGGTAGGGCTCGCTGACCCAGGCGGTCGTCATCGGAGGGATCCCGTCGGCGAAGATCTTGACCCCGGTGACGGCGAGCCAGTGCGGATCCGTCTCGGGTTTCGGCGCGCGGATCCCCTGCTCGAAGGCCGCGAGGTCGGCCGAGCCGTCCAGTTCCCCGAACAGACGCAGCAGCGTGACACGGGCGGTCTGGACGCCGGCGCGATGAAGCTCGAGGTAGGTGTCCATCATCGCGGTGCCGAAGCACCCGGTCTCGCCGGCGTCCTCACCTGGGCCGATCCCGGGTTCGGTGTAACTCGTGATGCCGAGTTCGGCGAGCAGACGCCAGGCGTTGCGCAGCGCGGCTCGGCGCTCGACGGCGGTGCGTATGAGCGTGCCAGAGGGCTGCTCGTGCGGTGAGGCGTCGGAGAAGAACAGGTGCGGCCAGCGCGCGCCGAGCCAGGCGGCATGCAGGTGCGCGTCGTTCACGCCGGGGATGGCGGTGCGGCCGTCGAGATCGACGGTTTCGGTCGCGTGGAGCCCGAGCGCCTCCGCACCCAGGGCGATGATGCGGCCCGCTCGAACCGCGAGGGCGTCGGTCGTCGACCCGCCCGGATCGAGCGTGCGGATCCGTCCGCCGCGCAGGAGGAGGTCGGCCTCATCGCCGAGGTGATTCGCGTTCATTATTCCACCAGTGTAGACGAAAGGTGGGAGGGCGTGCGGCGTTGGATGGACCAAGGTGGGCTCCGTGTCCAGGCGCGGGTTCCGGGCTCTTTGCGTTCCCGTGCGCGGACATGTCGGCGCTCGCCTTGAGCGGCAGGGAAAGAACCGCGATTCTTGCACCCCGGATCGGCCGGGCGCGCGTCCTGCGTCCGCCTACCCTGGATACGGGCGGATCCGCCCCTCCCGATCCCGCGCCACTGACCCCTGGCGCATCTGCTTGCAAGGACGCTGATGAACGACTTCGCCGCGCGCCGCGACGACTGGAAGGCCAGAGAAGAACTCGCAGAGCGGATGATCCCGCTGATCGGCGGGCTGAACCGCGATCGTGACGTGGTGACGTCGCTGCACGGACATCGCCTGCTCGGCCTGTCCACCACGGAGATTCTCGAGGTGCACGAGCGCGTCGCCGCGCTCGGTCATGACGAGCTCGCACTCGAGGACACCCTCGCCGTGCTCGAGGCGCTGCGCGAAATCTCGCCCTCCGCCGCATCGCTCGACCTCGGCCGCCTCAGCGAGAGCGTGCAGGGCGACGTCGCAGGGCTGACCGAGCGCCTCCGCGTCGAGCTCGCGCCGGCCCTCGGCGAGGCCTCGCCCGCCGAGCCCACCGACGTGGTGCTGTACGGCTTCGGCCGCATCGGGCGTCTGCTCGCCCGCATCCTCATCGCGCACACCGGCGGCGGCAGCGGGCTGCGCCTGCGGGCCATCGTCGTGCGCAAGGGCGCCGAGAACGACCTGGTCAAGCGCGCGTCGCTGCTGCTGCGCGACTCCGTGCACGGCCGCTTCGAGGGCTCCGTCGACGTCGACGAGGAGAACTCACAGCTCATCGCCAACGGCACCCGGATCCAGGTGATCTACTCGAACGACCCCGCGACGATCGACTACACCGCGTACGGCATCCGCGACGCGATCGTCGTTGACAACACCGGCCGCTGGCGCGATGAGGCCGGCCTCAGCCGTCACCTCGAGTCCACCGGCGT
This sequence comes from Microbacterium sp. 01T413_2, assembly GCF_056398985.1. Taxonomy (NCBI): domain Bacteria; kingdom Bacillati; phylum Actinomycetota; class Actinomycetes; order Micrococcales; family Microbacteriaceae; genus Microbacterium; species Microbacterium sp. 01T413_2. The sequence goes on along the minus strand of NZ_JBFTQL010000008.1, from coordinate 103,302 downwards.
CGCCCGGGTGCTGCTCACCGCCCCGGGCAAGGGCGATCTGAAGAACATCGTGCACGGCATCAACCACGACACCATCGCCGACGACGACCGGATCCTGTCCGCCGCGTCCTGCACCACGAATGCGATCACGCCGGTGCTGAAGGCGGTCGACGAGGCGTACGGCATCGTCCGCGGCCACGTCGAGACGGTGCACTCGTTCACGAACGACCAGAACCTCATCGACAACTTCCACTCCGGAGACCGCCGCGGCCGCTCCGCCGTGCTGAACATGGTCATCACCGAGACCGGAGCCGCGAAGGCCGTCGCCCGGGCTCTGCCGGAACTCGCGGGCAAGCTGACCGGATCCGCGATCCGCGTGCCCACGCCCGATGTGTCGCTCGCGGTGCTGCACCTCACCCTGGAGCGTCCGGCCGAGAAGGCGGAGATCAACGACTACCTGCGCCGCGTGTCGCTGCACTCGAAGCTGCGCCAGCAGATCGACTACGTCGAGTCGCCCGAGGTCGTCTCGACCGACTTCGTCGGCTCGCACCGGGCGGGCATCGTCGATGGCCTCGCGACCATCGCGAACGGCACCGACGTGATCCTTTACGTCTGGTACGACAACGAGTTCGGCTACTCGAGCCAGGTCATCCGCGTGCTCGAGGTCATGGCCGGTTCGCACCCGATCGTGTTGCCGGTGCGCCGCGAGGTCACGCTGCAGGGCTGAGCGCTCGCATCGGGCGGCTCCCCGTCGTGTGGGGTCCGTCGTCGCATTCTGGGGCGCGTCCCGCCGGATCTTCCCGGTGGGACGCGCCCCGATTGCGTGGAGGGCGCCCCGAACCGGGCGTTTCCTGGGCCTCGTCTTGGAACGCGTGTGGTGCAATCCTGAGGACAGGAGGCCTGCATGATCGACGCCCGGCCGCGTCTCCTCTATGTGGAGGATGACGCGGACATCGCCGAGATGACACTCGAGGTGCTCGGCGAGACCTACGCCGTCGACCACGTGACCGACGGCGCCGTCGCGCTGCGCCGGGCGCTCGACGAGCGCTACGACGTCATGCTCGTCGATCGCCGCCTTCCCGGCATGGATGGGGCGCGCCTGGTGGAGGCGGTCCGCACCGCGCGGATCACCACGCCCGTGCTCATGCTGACCGCGCTCGGCACCGTTCCGGATCGCGTGGAGGGGCTGGACGCGGGCGCCAACGACTACCTCACCAAGCCCTTCGACTTCGAGGAGCTGCTGGCGCGGCTGCGCGCGCTGCGCCGCGGCTTCCAGGCGGAGGGCCGTCGGCGGGCGATCGGCGCGTGGACGTTCATCCCCGACTCCTGGGTGCTGCATTCGCCCACCGGCGCGCGCGTGTCGCTGACCGCCACGGAGGCTGCGCTGCTCGAGTTCCTCTCTGCGAGTCCGGAGCGGGTGTTCAGTCGCGAGGAGATCCTGCGCGGGGTGTTCTCCTCGGCGGACGGCGTCGGGACCGTCGACACCTACGTGCACTACATCCGGCGCAAGTCCACGCCGGAGATGATCGACACCGTGCGCGGGCGCGGCTACCGGGCGGGGGATCCGGGATGATCCTGTGCGCCCGGCGACGGGGGACGACGTCGTGAGCGGATCCGCCGATCGCGATCGGGTGCGCCGCTCAGCCCGGCAGATCGGGGTGTGGACGGGCCTCGCCTCGGCGATCGTGATCGCCGCCGGGGTCGGACTACTCATCGCGGTGATCCTCGCGACCTCGCGGCCGCAGGGAGACGACCGCGTCACGGCGGGGCCCCGGCCTGGCGACTTCGACATCGGAAACCCCGATCACGTCGTCGTGGATGTCGACCGGGTGCTGCCATGGGTGGTCGTGCTGGGCATCGCGGGAGTGGCGCTGCTCGGGCTCATCGCGTGGTTCACGGCCCGGCGGGCGGTCGCCCCGCTGGAGGTGGCGCTGCAGGCGCAGCGCGACTTCGTGGCCGACGCCAGCCATGAACTGCGCACCCCGCTCACGGCGCTGTCCAGCCGCGTCCAGATCCTGCAGCGCCGTGTGGCCCGCGGTGAAGACATCGGCGATGCCCTCGACCGGCTGCGCGGTGACACGGCGGCGATGGACGACATCCTCACCGAGCTCCTTCTGGCAGCGCAATCCGACCAGGGGCCTGTCTTGGCGGCGGTGTCGGATGCCGCCGCGGCGGTGCACGGCGCCGTCGACCTGATCCGGCCGATCGCGGAGAGCGCGGACGTGACGCTGCAGGCGGCGGTCCCGGCGGGGCTGTCCGTCGCCGTGCCCGAGGTCACCCTGACCCGTCTGTGCACGGCTCTGCTCGACAATGCCGTGCAGCACGCGCCGTCGGGTTCGTCAGTGGCGCTCTCGGCGGGAGCCGGCAGCAGCGCGGGCCGAGGTTTCGCGGAGTTCCGAGTCGCCGACCGCGGTCCCGGCATCAGGGCCGAGGACCGGGAGCGGATCTTCACGCGGTTCGCCCGTGGTCCCGAGACCGGAAGGCGGCGCGGATTCGGGCTCGGCCTCGCGCTGGTCCGCGACATGGCGACGCGTTACGGCGGGTCTGTCGAGATCGAGGAGACCTCGGACGCGGGCACCACATTCCTGCTGCGACTGCCCCTCGCGCTCAGCTGAGGAGCGCCGTCTCCGCGGGGACCACGGCGACCTCCACCCCGTGCGCCCAGCGGCGGATCCGACCGTCCGCCGCGATCAGCATCCCGGAGCAGTCGGGGGCGGCGCGCAGCCAGGTGAGGTCGTCGAAGCCCGCGACCACGGCGACCGTCGCCCAGGCGTCGGCGTCGCTCAGGTGCTCGGCGATCACGGTCGCCGTGGGGGCATCGCGCACGGCGTATCCCGTGCGGGGATCGACGATGTGCGCCCCGCGCTCGGCCGGCCCGGAGGTCGCGACGGCGCCCTCCCGCAACGGCACCTGTGCCCGCACGGCGCCGGGGCGGAGCGGATCCGCGATGCCGACGGTCCAGACCCAGTCCGCACCGGGCGCCGTGACCAGCTGCATGTCGCCGCCCGCGGAGAGCCCCGCCGCGAGGATGCCGTCCTCGGCCAGCAGCGGGGCGAGGTGCCGGAAGGCCGCTCGCTCGACGGCCCAGCCCTTGACGTACCCGGTCGGGTCTAACCAGCCGTGCCGGTTCGCGTCGAACCGCCCTCCGCTGGCCGACGCGAGGCGGACGCAGGCCTCCGACACCTCGAGGATCCGCGGATCCGCATCCTCGGGACGCAACGAGCCCGCGCGCAGCAGCGAGATCTGCGAGTCGGCGCGGAACGGGGAGAACAGTGCGTCGATCTCGTGCAGCTCGTCCATCGCCGCCGACTGCGCGGCGGCGATCCGTGTGGCGACGTCCGGGGCGGGGGAAGAGGAGGCGGTGAGCACATGCGCGCTCGCGACGGTACCCATGAGCTCCGCGGTGACGACGTGGCGCCGAGGTCCGGCCGCGCGCGCGTGCTCGGAAGACGGCGGCTGCACGGGCCGTGCCACGGCGCTCATGTCATGCCTTCGCCTGGTCGATCGCGCTCTGCAGCGACTGGGTGTAGCCGTCCGAGGTGAACGTGGCGCCCGAGACCATGTCGATCTGCGCCGACTGGGCGCCCTTGGTCTCCGAGACGAGGATCGGGATCGCCTGCGCGTTGATCTCCTCGTCACGGCGCTCGGTGTTCGGGTACTGCGGCACCGACACGTCGGTGATCTGCCCTCCGGACGCCGTGATCGCGACCTGCACGGCGCCGTAACGGGTATCGGCGGCCTGGCCGGTGAACGTGCCGTCCTTGAGACCGGTCGGGGTCGTGGCGGATCCGGGTCCCGAGGTCGTGGAGGAGGACGATCCGGAGGCGGTGTCGGATGACGCGCCAGAGGCCGTCCCGGACGCTGTGCTGCTCGGACTCGTCCCGGTGGCGGATCCGGTCGTGCTCTTGGTCGTGCCCGTGGTGCCGTTCGCGGCCGGCGTGACCACCTCGAGCGAGGTGCGGTAGCTGAACAGCAGGACCAGCCCGGTCAGCGTGGCGAGGACGGCGTAGACGATCTTCTTCATGATTCTCTCGCTCTCGGATCCGTCATCCGCCGCTCAGACGGCGAAGGCCTCACTGTGGATGCGTTCGGCGGCGACGCCGGCGGCGCGCAGGTCGCGGCGGATGCTCTGCATCCACGGGACGGGTCCGCACAGGTACACGTCGTACGGGGACAGGTCTCCGGCGATGCGCTGCAGCAGCTGCGCACCGTCCCACTCGGCGTGCGTGGAGGGCACCCAGCTCGTGCCCGTCTCGGCACGGCGCCCGTGCAGCGTGTAGTGCACGAGCCCGCGGGAGACGGCGAGACGGTCGATCTCCGCGCGGCGCAGTCCGTGGGAGGCGGAGTAGTCGCGGGTGACGAGGATCGCCTCGCCAGGCGCGTACGGCTCGGACTCGAGCAGGGCGACGAGGGGCGCGACGCCCGCTCCGGCGCCGAGCATGAGCAGGCGTGATCCGCTCCGGCGCTCGCCGGTCATGTGACCGTACGGGCCCTCGACCATGACGCGAGTGCCTGGACGCAGCTCGGCCAGCCGGTCGGTGCCGTCGCCGACGCGGCGGGCCGAGATGACCAGCTCGTCGCCGGCCGGATCCGCCGCGAGGGAGAACGGGTGACCGCGGGTCCAGCCCGGTCCGTCCACGAAGCGCCAGATGAAGAACTGGCCGGCGCGCGCTCCGAGTCGATGCACGTCGCGACCGGCCACGCGGACCGACACCCCGTCCTGGCCGTCGGGCGACACGGCGACCACGCGCAGTCCGTGCCGGGCGCTGCGGATCAGCGGCACCGCGACCCGGAACCACAGCACGCACAACGCCGTGCACGCCCACAGCGCCCACGAGTAGAACGTCGCACCGGCGGAGGCCGTGAAGTCGGCGCCGGTCCAGAGCATGTGCGGTATCGCGAGGCCCACGCCGAGGTAGCCGTACAGGTGCAGCAGATGCCAGGACTCGTAGCGCAGCCGACGGCGCGCCCGGCGGATCGATGTGACAACGACGAGGATCAGCAGTCCCGTGCCGGCCGTCGCGAGCAGCATGCCGGGGTAGTCCCAGACGAAGTCCCAGGCCTGCACGAGCACGTCGGTGTGCGACGTGATCGCGTACCCGGCGGTGATGAGCACCAGGTGCGCCAGCAGCAGCCAGAACGACCAGAACCCGACGAGGCGGTGCAGCCGGGTGATGCCGTCCCGGCCGAAGCCGCGCTCGAACACGGGTACGCGGGCCATCAGCAGCACCTGGTACAGCAGCAGGTTCGCCGACACGAGGCCGGTCAGGCGGCCCAGTGTCGTGAGCGTGTCGCCGTCGACAGCCAGCAGGGACTGGACCCCGGCGCCACTCACCCAGAGCGCGAGCACGAACAGGCTCGTCGCCCAGATCAGCGTCACCGCGGCCATCCGCCAGAGCGCCGGGCGCAGCCGGCGGGCCGGCGCGGCGACGAATCGCGGGACCGGAGTGAGGGTGGTGAGCGATGCCATGGCACCATCGTCGGCGTCCGTTTGACAGAGAAAGCCAAGAATCGGCCGCCTTGAGCATCGTCATAGGAAACTCATCGGATCCGACGGATCCGCGCTGTTCGACGAGTCCCGACAGCGTGCGTGGTGCTGTCCGCGGCGCCCGCCCAGTGTCCGCACCTCACGGCATGATGGACCCCATGACGGCTCTCCTGAGCGAACGGCTCCGTTCGCACCGGCTCACCGCCCCTGCGCGCACCCCGGTCGCCGCCGCCCGGCACATGCTCGCCGTGCAGGGCCAGGAATTCATCGCCGGCCGCTGGGCGCTCGGCATCCGATCGTCCGGTGCGCCGACGCTCGCCGCCGTCGACGCCGCGTTCGACCGTGGCGAGCTCGTGCGCACCCACACCATGCGGGGCACACTGCACGTGATCCCCGCCGAAGACCTGCGCTGGGTGCTGTCGGTGACCGGCGATCGCCAGCTCCGCCAGGACGCGACCCGCCAGCGCCAGCTCGGCATCGACGACGCCCTCATCGCCCGCGTCGAGGCGGCGTTCCGCGAGCGCCTGACCGACGGCGGGCGCACCAGGGCGCAGCTGTTCGACGACCTCGCGGAGATCGGCATCGATCCGGCGGGCCAGCGCGGAGTGCACCTCATCTACGCGCTCAACGTGCGCGGCATCCTCGTGCAGGGGCCCGTCGTGCACCGCGACGACGCGGTGTCGCGCGAGCAGCTGTTCATGCTCGCGGCGGAATGGATCCCCGAAACGCCCTTTCCGGAGGATCCGCTCGCGGAGCTCTTCGTGCGCTACGTCGACGGACACGGCCCGGCCACGATCGATGACTTCGCGTGGTGGTCGGGTCTGCCCATCACCGTGGCACGCGAGGCCGCGGAGCGGGGGCGCCCCCGCGTGACCGAGCAGGCGGAGGGCGTGTTCCTCGGAGCGGCCCGCCCGCGACGCGGGCCGGGGGCGGATGACGCCAGAGCGCTCGCTCTGCCGATGTTCGACGAGTACTACATCTCTTACGCCGACCGCTCGGCCGTGGCATCGGCGGAGAGCATGGCGTCGATCGGCCCCGGCAAGAACGGCATGGTGCGCGCGAGCCTGCTCGCCGGCGGACGCATCGCCGGCGCCTGGACCCACTCTGCGGCGGTCGGCCGGCACCGCGACGAGCCGATCCCCGAGCTCTTCAGCGGAGAGCCGGCACCCGATCCCGCCGCGGTGACTGCGGCCCTGCGCCGCTACGCCGACTTCGTGTCCGTGCACTGAGCGACGCGCTGAGCACCGTGCACTGACCGCCGTGCCGGCCCGCTGCTACTGGGCGGCGTGGCGGTCCAGGAAGGAGTACACCTCGTTGTCGTCGACGCCGGGGAACGCGCCGCGGGGGAGCGGCGAGAACATGTGCGTGTGCACGCGGGCGCTCGGCCAGGCCTTGTTGTTCCAGCGCTCCGCGATCCCGGCCGGAGGGCGGCGGCAGCACGCCTCGTCGGGGCAGGTCGACTGCGCACGATCGGTGGTCTCCCGCCCGCGCCACCAGCGGGCGTCGTCGAACGGCACACCGACCGTGATCGAGAAGCCGCCGCCGTCGGTGGATCCGGTCTGCGTCGAGCACCAGAACGTTCCGGACGGGGTGTCCGTGTACTGGTAGTGCTCCGTGGTGCGATTGCGCTGGCTGAAGGCGGCGCGCGCCGAGAACTTGCGGCACACGGTGAGACCCTCGACGGATCCGGTGACGTCCATCGGCAGCGGCAGGTCGTCGTTCTCGTACACACGGGTGAGCGCGCCCGACTCGTCCACGCGCAGGAAGTGCAGTCGCATGTCGAGGTGCTTCGTCATGAGGTTGGTCATCCGCATGCCGGCGGCCTCGTGGGTCACGCCGAACGCGTCGCGGAAGTCCTCGACGGCGAGGTTGCGGTCCTTCTTCGCCTGCTGCAGGAAGGCGACGCCCGCGGTCTCGGGGATGAGGCAGCACGCGGCGAAGTAGTTGATCTCCACCCGCTGCTGCAGGAAGTCGGCGTAGTCGGTCGGGGGAGTGTGGCCGAGCAGGCGGTGCGCCATCGCCTGCAGCGCCATCGAGCGCAGGCCGTGGCCGCCGGGGATCGATGCCGGCGGGAGGTAGATCCGCCCATGCTCAAGATCCGTGACCGAGCGCGTGGAGTGCGGCAGGTCGTCGACGTACAGCAGCTCGAACCCGAGCTGCTCGGCCATGATGCTCACGGTGCGGTGCGTGAGAGCTCCCGAGGAGTGCCCTGCCGCCTTCAGCTGCTTCTCGGCGAGCGCCTCGATCTCGGGCAGATGGTTGTCCAGCGCACGCATCTTCAGACGCAGCTCGGTGTTGGCCCGCCGCGCCTCCTCCGGCGTGGCGATCGCCTCGCGCTCACGGCGATGCAGCTCGCGGTGCAGGCCCAGGATCGACTCGATCGTCTCGTCGGGCATGCCCTTGCTCACCCGCACCGGGGCGATCCCGAGCTGACGGAACACCGAGCTGGACTGCGCGCGGTCGAGTTCGATCTCCAGCGCGGCGCGCCGGTTCGGCGGCTCGCCGGAGATGAGGTCGCTCACCTCGGTGCCGGTCGCGTCGGCGATGGCCTGCAGCAGCGAGAGCTTCGGCTCCCGCTTGCCGTTCTCGATGAGGCTGAGCTGGGAGCCTGCGACACCGACGGCGGCGCCGAGCTCGTCCAGGGTCATGCCGCTGCGCGTGCGGTGGTGTCGGATGCGATGTCCGAGGGTTGTGAGCTCGAGTCCGGAGGCCATGGAATTGATCCTAGCGAAAGAATCAATGTTCTTGAAGCCAACAACGCCCCGAAGAGTGCCGAATACTGGCGCAGAATGGTCACATCGCCCCAGGCTTTAAGGAGCAGACAATGGCTATCGCCGAGACGTTCACCCCGCGGACCTCCCCCCTCGCTGTTGTGCGCGAGTACGGTGCGGCTCCCGAGTACGACACCCCGGCCTTCGCCGCGCTCAGCGCGTGGGTCGACGAGATCAGCGCGCTGACCCAGCCCGACCGCGTGCACTGGATCGACGGATCCGCCGCGGAGAACGACGCCCTGCTGCACGAACTCGTCGACGAGGGCAAGCTCATCAAGCTGAACCCGGAGTGGCGTCCCGGCTCCTACCTGGCGCGTTCGCACCCCAGTGACGTCGCCCGCACGGAAGGACGCACCTTCATCGCCTCGGCGAAGGAGATCGACGCCGGCCCCACGAACAACTGGGCGGATCCCGCCGAGATGCACGCGAAGATGAACGAGATCTTCGAGGGCTCGATGCGCGGTCGCACGATGTACGTCGTGCCGTTCTCGATGGGCCCGGTCGGCGGACCGATCTCGCAGATCGGCGTGCAGGTCACCGACAGCGCCTACGCCGTCGCCTCGATCGGCATCATGACCCGCGTCGGCGAGGCCGTGGTCCGGGAGATCGCGAACGGCGCCCAGTGGGTGCGCACCGTGCACTCCGTCGGGGCCCCGCTGGCCACCGGTGAAGCCGATACCACCTGGCCCTGCAACGACGAGAAGTGGATCGTGCACTTCCCCGACACGCTCGAGGTGTACTCCTTCGGGTCCGGCTACGGCGGCAACGCGATCCTCGCCAAGAAGTGCTTCGCGCTGCGCATCGCCTCGGTGCTCGCCCGCGACGAGGGCTGGATGGCCGAGCACATGCTGCTCATCCGCGTCATCTCGCCCCAGGGCAAGGCCTACCATGTGGCCGCAGCGTTCCCGTCGGCGTGCGGCAAGACCAACCTCGCGATGCTCCGCCCCACGATCCCGGGCTGGAAGGTCGAGACGCTCGGTGACGACATCACCTGGATCCGCCCGGGTGCTGACGGCCGCATGCGGGCGATCAACCCCGAGGCCGGCTTCTTCGGCGTCGCGCCGGGCACCGGCGAGTCGACCAACGTCACCGCGGTCGAGACGCTCTGGGGCAACACGATCTTCACGAACGTGGCGCTGCGCCCCGACGGCGACGTGTGGTGGGAGGGCCTGACCGATGAGGCTCCCGCGAACCTCATCGACTGGGAGGGCAACGCGTGGACTCCGGAATCCGGCCGTCCCGCCGCGCACCCGAACTCGCGCTTCACCGTGTCGGCGGCGCAGTGCCCGCAGATCGCGGAGGACTGGGAGGATCCGGAGGGCGTGCCGCTCGACGTGATCCTGTTCGGCGGACGCCGCGCCACCAACGTCCCGCTCGTCGTCGAGGCGACGGACTGGAGCCACGGCGTGTTCCTGGGCGCGACCATCTCGTCCGAGCGCACGGCGGCGGCGGAGGGCACGCTCGGCGAGCTGCGCCGCGACCCGTTCGCGATGCTGCCGTTCTGCGGTTACAACATGGGCGACTACTTCGCGCACTGGCTGAAGATGGGCCGTGCCGTCCGCTTCGACAAGGCTCCGCGCATCTTCCAGGTGAACTGGTTCCGCCGCGGCTCCGACGGCCGGTTCCTGTGGCCCGGCTTCGGCGACAACGCCCGCGTGCTCGACTGGATCATCCGTCGCATCGAGGGCGAGGTCGACGCCGTCGACAGCCCGATCGGACGCCTGCCCAGGATCGAGGACCTCAACCTCGAGGGTGCGGATGTCGCCGACGAGGATCTCGCCGAGCTGTTCAGCGTCGACACCGCGTCGTGGACCCGCGAGGCCGACTCGACCGAGGAGTTCTTCGCGACGTTCGGCGACCGCCTCCCGGCGGCGCTCACCACCGAGCTCGCCTCGCTGCGCTACCGCCTCGCGAGCGCATAAGACGTGATCCGGTTCCTCCGCCCGTGTGAACGGACGGGGACCGGATCCACCAGGACCCGTGGCGGCGGGATGCCGGAGACAGCCCCATGGCTGAGTGGTCTCCGGCATCCTGCCGCCACGTTCTCGTCGGTGCGTGACGGTCAGCCCACGTCGAGCACGATGGCCAGGGTCCCCCCGCCGGGAGGACCCTGCTGCACGCCGCCCGCGGATATCCAGATCATGTTGTCCTGCAGCATGGCGGAGAACGCGCTCGCGACCACGGTCTTCAGGTTCTTGACGTACACGGGGTCGTCGGTGACCAGTCGCCGACCGCGGATGAGCCCGTCGACCGGCTCCTGGTACTTGACGTAAGTCGCGCGGATGCGCGAACGGACCGCGGGTGGCAGGGGACCCTCGCCGACCGCGATGCCGGCATCTCTGACCGCTCGGGTGACCGCACCGATGTCGAGCAGATCCGCGATGACAGCCCGTCCGACGCGCAGCCGGCCGCCGGCACCGCGGCGGTTGCCCAGCGCCAGCAGGTGCGTCTGCGGCCCCGCACCGCCCACGTCCTCCCAGATGTTCGACGACACCGCCACCTTGTCGCTGAAGAGCGCCGGATCTGTGCCGATCGCGGCCTCGTCCGGGAACGGGGCGCCGTCGACCACGACGCGCACGGCCTGCGCGATGCTGCCGCTGGAGAACCCGAAGACGCCCTGCGGATCCAGCTCGGGTGCCGCCCCGGTGCGCGCAGCCGCGATGTCCTCGAGCGGCGGGTAGTAGGACTTGCCGATCACGAACTCGACGTCTGCGGGGGCCATGCCGGCATCCGCCGCGGCAGCGCGTACCGCGTCCGCGTTGGCCTGCACGTGCGCGGCCCTGCCGATCCACTCGGGGAGGATCGTCGTGGAGGCGGCGCTCCCGATCGCGAGCCGGGGCAGGCCGTCCGCCGCCGGCTCCGCGGCGGTGCGCGTGTACACGACCAGATGCGGCGTCATGATCGTGCCGACACCGGCGCTGAAAGCCATCGGCACCGCTTCGATCGCAGGGACGGGCCGGGTGCCGTGGTCGAGCAGGAACCGGCGCACGGCCTGATCCGCATCGACCCGGCTCGTGTTGTACGTGTCGCCCCAGCCGCCGGTCTTGCCGGTGACGGCCACGATGTCGTCCGGATTCAGCCGCCCGTCCGCCACGAGCGCGGCGAGCCCCGACACATCCCGCAGGCCGCTCATCGGCACGCGGAACGCGTCGACGGCCTCCGCGCTCATGCGCGGCTCGGTTTGCCGCTGCGCACCGCCTCCCGCAGTACGGCCTCGCGCAGTACGGCCTCCGCTCGCTCCGGGGTGAGCCAGCGCGGGTACTCCACGATCTCGTCGATCGCGTCGTTGAGCGCCCGGTATCCGGTCTCCACGGCGTCGTTATCGAGCTCCAGGCCGAGGTTCACGGCCAGCTGGCGCACCATGGCTCGGGTGCTGAGGCGGTCCCACACCCAGCGGATGTCCGCACCGACGACGTCCGCGTGCACGCACCCCGAGATCGGCGGGAACGTCCGGACGCCGTCGCGCAGCGCGCTCAGGACATCGGCCGTCGTGCTCTTCAGGTAGGCGTACTCGCCGGTGACCGGCTTGAGCGCCGGGTTGGGGATCCCGGTCTCCTCGTAGACCAGATCCGACAGGGCCTGCAGCCGATCGAGCCTGATGCCGGTGTCGACGCCGTAGAGCACCTCGAGGCTTGTCGCCACCTCTTCCAGCGGCGGGAAACCGCACCGGTAGGAGACGCCGTTCACCGAGACGTCGGGTCCGGCGCCCGCGGCGGCCGCGGCGATGGCGGCGGCGGTGCCGAGGCCGAAGTCGTCGTGCACGTGCATGGTCAGCGGCACGGCGGTGGTCAGCCGGGAGCGGAAGCGGCGGATGAACACCCGCATCGCCTCGGGGCCGAGGCTGCTGGTGGAGTCCATGAGGTCGATCCGCCGGGCGCCGAGTGCGACGGCCTCGTTCGCGGCGCGCATCATGGCGTCGAAGTCCCGGCGGCCCGCCTGGGCGAGCGTGACGGTCCACTCCAGACCGTTCGACGCGGCGTACTGGGTGACCTCGGCCAGCTGCGCGAACTGCCGTGCTTCCGCCTCGGGGGAGGAGGCCTCGACGATGCCGGGGCCGATGACGGTCGCCCCCAGTTCGAGGAGCAGGTCGACTGTCGAACGCGGATCGATCTTCGGGGCGCCCTCGCCGTTGCCGAGCAGGGTGTCGGCGTAGACGTTGCAGGTGAACCCGAAGCCACCGGCCAGGATCTCGCGCACCAGTGCGAGCTCGCGGGCGTTCGGCTCGTCGTCGCCCCACCAATCGAGGTTGAGGCTCTCGTCCTTGATCCCGATGTCGTCGAGCGCCTGCGCGATCCGCAGATATCCGTCGATCGTGGTGCGGGTGCCGGCCGTGTAGTTGGTCTTGCGGAGGGTGCTGTCGATCAGGCCCAGGGGGCGGGGGAAGTCGAACTCGCGGGTGACCTCTTCCTCGAAGTTGATCGGGCTGACCCAGTGGCTGCCCTCGACCCGGTATTCGTGGCGGGGGTTGATCATGTCTCGTCCTTGTCGTCTCGTTCTTCGTCGTTCGGGGTCGGCGACCACCGGCCGATGCGCCAGGGAGACGCGCACCGGCCGGTGTGCCCGTGCCCGACGTCAGCGCCCCGCGCCAGCGGTCTCGGCGACCGGGGTGTGCAGCGGGTAGCCGGCGTCGGCGATGATGGAGCGGGCCATGCGGGCCCCGGTCCGGATCGTGTCGACGGCCTCGTCGTACTCGTAGGGTTGCGTCAGGTAGCGGCGCCAGTCCGGAACCTCACCGGACTGGATGCGCTGCTCGTACGCGTGCACCATGTCGAGGTAGGCGGCGAGCTCCTCGACGCCGAGGTCCGGGTGACCGGCCAGGAACTCGGGATCGAACGCCTCGATCACGCGCGGGCGCTGAGCCGGCGCCTTGTCCGCGTAGGGCTGCGGCGGTTCGATCGTCACGTTCATCCGCGGGTTCGCGGCGACGATGATCGGCAGCAGTCCGGCGAAGTCGACGAGGCCCGTGCCGTACGGGCGCAGCTGGTGGGCGAGACCGCCCTCTTCATGCGCCACATAGGCGTCCTTGAGGTGCGTCTGACGCACGTACGGCGCCACCCGTCGGGCCGAGAACACCGGATGCTCCATGCGCTGCAGCACGTTGGACGTGTCGAACACGATGCCGGTCGTGTCCGGTCCCACGGCCTCCACGAGGCGCACCAGCTCGAAGCTCGTGACCTCCTCATGGGTCTCCAGGTTCATGTGGATCCCGAGATCGCGGGCAATGGGCGCGAGTCGCTTCAGGAACTTCTCCGTCGCGGCCAGCTGGTCCGTCCAGTCCGTGTCGGTGCGGAACCGGTCGTAGGCGAGCCTGCCGAAATAGGTCCCTTTGAAGTTGGCCGTGGCGACCCAGAGCTCGCGGCAGCCGATGGCGGCGCTGGCCTCCATCATCCGCCGGAAGCCGCGCAGGATGTCCCCGTCCCCGATGGCCCGCAGCTCGGGGGCCTCCGGATTCGCGTACGGGTTCACCTTGCCGAGGCCTGTCTCCAGATACAGGTCCAGATCGTCCGCGCGCTGCCGGAGCTCGCGCAGCACTCCGGGGTCCAGCGTCGGACTCATGTCGAGCACGCTGCGGAAGAACAACCCGTCCATGCCGAGCTCGTGCGCGTGGCCGATCGTCGCGAGCGGCCCGCGCTTGGCGGCCTCCGGGATCTTCTTGCCGTCGACGCCGACCCGGATCCGGTGGGTCGATGCCGTTGACTCGGTCATCACGCCACCTTCTCCTCGAGAAGCCGTTCCAGCGCCCGCTGCCGGGCGATGGTCGGGTTGGGGTTCGGCACGGCAGCGAGCAGCGCCTTCGTGTAGGGATGCGACGGGTGCTCGAGCACGGTCTCGGCGGGACCATCCTCGACGATCCGGCCGAGCTGGATCACCGCGACCTGCGAGCAGATCTGCCTCACCACCGCGAGGTCGTGCGCGATGAACAGCACGGTGAAGCCGAGGTCCTCCTGCATGTCCTGCAGCAGGTTGAGCACCTGCGCCTGTACCGACACGTCCAGTGCCGAGACGGGCTCGTCGCAGATGAGCAGCTTCGGCCCCACGGCCAGAGCGCGCGCGATCGCGATGCGCTGCCGTTGCCCGCCCGAGAAGGATCGCGGGTAGCGGTCGAGATCGCGGTCGCTGAGGCCGACCTGCATGAGCAGCTCGGCCACGCGCGCGCGTCGCCGCTTGCGATCCGGTTCGAGGTCGTGCACGAGCAGGCCCTCGCCGACGAGCTTCTCCACGGTCATCCGCGGGTTCAGGCTCGACGTCGGGTCCTGGAACACGAACTGCACCTCTCGGCGGATCCTCCTCAGGGTCGCGCCCCTGGCCTCGGGGATGTTGATCCCGTCGTAGGTGATGGTGCCGCTCGTGGGCTTCTCCAGGCCCATGATGCTCTTGATGATGGTGGTCTTGCCGGATCCCGACTCGCCCACCAGCCCGGTGATCGTGCCCGCTTCGACCGTGAGGTCGACGTCGCGCAGGGCGTGGACGGGCTCGCGCCCGAGCGCGTGGAACACCTTGTTCACGTCGCGCAGCTCCAAGAGGCTCATGCTGCCGTCTCCTCTCCTGCGAGGGGGTAGAGGTGGCAGGCGACGAGCCCGCCGTCGGGGGCGGGCCGCAGCTCCGGCACCTCCCGCGTGCACAGGTCGAACGCCTTGGGGCAGCGCGGGTTGAACGCGCAGCCGGTCGGGCGGTTCGCAGGGTGCGGCGGGGCGCCGGGGATGGTGAGCAGGCGGGGAACCGTCTGATCGATGCGCGGCACGGCCTGCAGCAGACCCTGCGTGTACGGGTGCGCCGGGTGTGCGAACAGCGAGTCGACGCTGCCCTCGTCCACTTTGCGGCCGGAGTACATGACCGCGACCCGGTCGGTGAAACCGGCCACGGTGCCGAGGTCGTGCGTGATCAGCAGCACGGCGAGACCGCGCTCCTTGGACACCTTGTCCATGAGCGTGAGCACCTGCTCCTGCACGCGCACGTCCAGGGCGGTGGTGGGCTCGTCCGCGATGATCAGCGACGGGTCCGAGATGAGCGCCATCGCCAGGACCACGCGCTGACGCATGCCCCCGGAGAACTCGTGCGGGTAGGCCTTCATCCGGGCCTCCGCATCGACCACGCCGAGCTCCTCGAGCACCGCCTTCGCGCGCTTCGCGGCCTCGGCGTGCGAGACGCCGGCGATCCGCAGCGGCTCCATCACCTGGTCGCCGATCGTCATGAGCGGGTTGAGGGCGCCCATCGGATCCTGGAAGACCATGCCGATCTTGTGCCCGCGGACCCGGACCATCTGCTTGTCGTTCAGCTTCAGCAGATCCTGGCCCTCGAACTCGACGGATCCGGAGAGACGGAAGTCGGAGTCGAGGCGCATGATCGAGCGTGCGGTGACGGATTTGCCGGATCCGGACTCGCCCACGAGCGCCACCCGGTCTCCCGGGCGCATCTCGAGGCTGAAGTCCTCGACCAGCCGGATCGGCTCGTCCTTCGGACCGGCGTCGATCGTGAGGTTCCGCACCGACAGGAGCGGAGCGGCTGCCGGCGTGGCGCCGGTCGGCGCTGTGCCGACGTTCGTGAGAGTGTTCATTGCCGTACTCACCTTCTGCGAAGGGCGGGGTTGAAGCGGACCTGAAGGATGTCGCCGAACAGGCCGAAGGCCACGGCGGTGATGGCGATCGCGAGACCGGGGGCGAACGCCGCCCACGGCGCGGTGGCGATGATGCCCTTCGCGCTGGTGACCATCGCGCCCCACTCGGCGCTCGGCGGCTGTGCGCCGACGCCGACGAAGGACAGGCCGCCGAGGATCAGGATCGTGTTGCCGATGTCGCCGGCCCACTTGACCACGAGCACGTCGAGCGAGTTCGGGATCACGTGGTGCAGCATGAGCCGCGTCCGGGAGACGCCCAGCACACGGGCGTTCTCCACGTACGGCTGGGCCATCGTCTCCTTCATGACGCCGCGCAGCACGCGTGCCGTGACGGGCCATCCGGTGAGGATCATGGCGATGACGGCCGAGTTGAGGCTCGGACCGAGCGCCGCGGCGACACCGAGGGCGAAGATGATCGGCGGGAATGCCAGGGCGGCGTCGACGACCCGCATCAGCACCTCGTCGGCCCACTTGCCGCCCAGGGTGGCGAGGGTCGCGACCAGGATGCCGATGATCGAGAAGCCGGTGACGATGATCACCGAGCTCAGTAGCGACGACTGCGCGCCGGCGATGATGCGCCAGAACACGTCGCGGCCCTGCTCGTCCGTGCCGAACCAGTGCGCGGCGTTCGGCGGCTGCAGTGCGTTCAGGATGTCCGACCGGTAGACCGCGTCATACGGCGCGATCAGCGGTCCGACGATCGCCAGGAGCAGCAGCAGCACCACCACGATGGGGATGATGATCTGCATCCCGGAGATGCCGGTGATGGAGCGGACGGTGCGGCGCCGCATGGGCGCGATCATTGCGAGAGTGTTGCTCATGATTCTCCCCTCCTAGCCCAGCTGCCCTGCCCGCAGACGCGGGTCGCGGATGAGCTGGAGGACGTCGACGATGTAGTTGCACACGACCACCAGGACGCCGATCACCAGCACCCCGCCGAGCACGGCGAAGGTGTCCTTCTGGGCCACCGCGTTGGTCAGGTAGGAGCCGACTCCCACCAGACCGAACACGGACTCCACGAGGACGGCGGCGCCGACCATGGCGCCGAACTGGATCCCGACGAGGGTCATCGAGGGGCCGATGGCGTTCGGCAGGACGTGCCGCCAGACGAGCTGGCGCTGGGGGATCCCCTTGGCGCGGGCGACCGTGAGGTGCTCGCGGGCCAGGACCTGGATGAGCTCGGCGCGCATGATGCGGTACAGCTGCGCAGCGAACGGCAGGGCCAGGACGATGGCCGGGAGGATCAGATGCTGCACACCGTCCCAGGCGGCCATCGGGTTGCCGGCGAGCAGCGAATCGACGATCACCGAGCCCGTCCGGGTCGGGACGTCGAACCCGCGCGACAGGCGACCGGAGATCGGGACCAGCTGCAGCTTCGTGCCCAGCAGGTACTGCAGCAGCAGTGCGAGCCAGAACGTCGGCAGGCCGGCGCAGATGATCACCAGCGTCTTGATCGTGAAGTCGGCCGCCCCGTCGCGTCGCAGCGCCGAGAGAGTGGCCAGCGGCGTCACGCAGGTGACGACGATGATCACGGCCAGCAGCACCAGCTCGATGGTCTGCGGGAGCACCTGTCCGATGCCCTGTGTGACCGACACGTGGGTGGTGATCGAGGTGCCGAGGTCGCCGCGCAGGAGCCTTCCGAAGAAGGTCATCAGCTGAACGAGGAACGGCTGATCCAGACCCAGCGCCTTGCTGACGGCTGCGACCTGCTCGGGACTCGCGTTCTCACCGGCGGCCACCCTGGCCTCATCACCCGGGATGAGCTTGACCATCAGGAAGACGAACGCGCTCAGGCCGATGAGGGTGATGACCGAGGAGAGCGCTTTGCGCAGCAGGAAGACCGTGGTCTGCCGTGCCGGATTGCTTTTCGCCATCGTCCTCACCCCACTCGGAGGGTGAAGAAGGAGATCGGCGTCGCGGACCAGGAGAAGTCGATTCCCTTGAGGTCGCTGCGGTAGCCGACCGGGAACGCCACCTGGAAGAGGTTCGCCTGCACGGAGTCGCCGGCCACGGTGGTCTCCACCTGCTTGTACAGGTCGCAGCGGTCACCGGCGTCGGCGGTCGCGCGGGCCTTGCTCAGCAGCTCATCGACCTTCGGGTTGCTGTAGGCGCCCTTGTTGGTGCCGCCGATGTTCGCGGAGTTGTACAGCTTGTCCAGCCCGGCACCGGGGTCCGGGGTCAGGATGTAGTCGTTGATCAGGGTGAGGCCCGGGATCGTCGCAGGGTCGGACAGCGTCTTGAGGTAGTCCGGGAAGGCGATCGGAACCAGGTTCACCGTCACGCCGAGGTCCTTGAGGTTGGACTGGAACAACGTGGCGATCTGGGTTTGCGTGGAGTCGACGGACTGGTAGCGCAGGTCGAGCGCTGTCGAGCCGAGACCGGAGAGCAGCTCCTTGGCCTTCGTCTTGTCCTGCGCGGACGGCTTGGCACCGGGCCGGCAGGTGAACGCCGGCGACAGGATGCCGCTGGAGATCGCGCCGTTGCTGTTCAGGATCTTCTGGAAGCCGCCGGAGTAGTCGAACGCCAGCTTGAGGCCTTCGCGGATCTTCGGGTCGGCGGTGGGCCCGGTCGACGTGTTGAACCACAGCTGGGTCTGGCCCGACGTGGGCACGAACTTGACCGAGACGCCGCTCTGTCCCTTCAGAGCAGTGGCATCGATCGCGGACAGGCCGAAGGAGACGTCGATGTTGCCGGCCTTGAGCTCGTCGCGGTTGGTCGCGCTCTCATCGATGCGACGGAACACCATCTGCGTGGGCCGCTTGTCATCGAATCCCCAGTACTTGTCGAACCGCTTCACGGTGGTGCCGTCGGCGGACGATGCATCCGTGCCCTCGAACGGGCCCGTCCCTGCCTCGTGCGCCTGCAGCCAGCCCTGCGCGTCGTCTGCGCCCGCGTTCTTGGAGACCAGGTCGGCCTCCAGGATGTAGATGTTCGCGAGGCCGTTGATGAAGAACGCGTTCGGCGCCTTCAAATTGATCACGATGTGCGAGTCGTCCACAACGGTCGTCGAGTCGTAACCCTGCAGCAGCGAGGCGACGCCCTGGCCGAGCCGGGTGTAGCGGTCGAAGCTGTACTTCACGTCCTTCGCGGTGAGGCGGGTGCCGTCATGGAAGGTGACGCCGTCGCGCAGGGTGAAGGAGATGGACTTCGCGTCGTCGGCGACCTTGAAGTCCTTTGCGAGCGCGCCGATCATCTTGTTGTCCTGAGCGGCGTCGAACTTGATCAGCGGCTCGTAGACGATGTTGTCGACCATGTTCGTCTGCGCGTAGTCGGCACGCAGCGGATCCATGGTGTTGAACTCGTGCTTGAAGCCGACGACGACGGACGTCGATGCGGCCGTGGTGCTGCCGCCGCCACCACCGCCTCCGGATCCGCCTGCGGTGCAGGAGGCGAGGGAAGCGGCGACGAGCGGGAGAGCGAGAAGTGCGGCGGCGAGAGTGACCTTGCGGCTGCGGTGCTGAATTGACATGGAGTGACTCCTGGATGAGAAAAGGGTGATTTCTCAGGGCGCGGGCTGGCGCCCTGCTCGGGGTTCGGGCATCACCGCACGGAAGACCCTTGAGGGTGAGGGGCAGCCGTGCGATGGCTCTTGTGGAGTGCTCCGGTGTCTGATGTTGAGTTATGCGGGCCGGATCGGGATCCGGCAGGGGCTGTGCGCTGTGATGCGGTCAGCTATGGGTGCGGATCAGAGTTCCCAGATTCCTCTGGGCGATTCGGTGATCCAGACGGCCCCATCATCGGTGACGAGGGCCATGTCGCCGGCGACGATGCAGCCGAGACCGGGAACGGTGAAGTTGGGATGCACTTCGATGACCATTCCCTTCTCGATCCGGACGCCGGAGTCATCGAGGGATCTGTCCCGGAGGGGATTGAGATCCCGCGCCATCCCGGGCTCGACATAGGTGAGGCCGAGTCCGTGACAGCTCTGGAAGCGGAATGGATCCGTTTCCCGGGTGAAGGGGGCGTGCGCCGCGTACTGGTCCTCGATGACGTCGATGACGCGGTGCAGCGGCTCGCCGGGGCGCATGACCTTCAGGGCCGCGTCCTGGATCTGGATGAGGATGTCGGCGTAGGCGGCGAGTTCGGTGCTCGGCCGTCCGCGGACGCCCATGCGCAGGCACTGACCGAAGTAGCCCTCATAGGAGGTGGTCGTGCCCAGCTGCACGCGATCACGGTCGGTGATCCGTGCGGGGAGTTCCATGAATTCGAAGTAGGTGGTCGGCGGCTCCTCGCCGATCGACAGCCAGCAGTTCGCCGAATCGGCGCCGAGCAGGCGGCCGACGTGCTCGGCCTCCGCCATGACCGAGGGGCCCGAAGCGCCGGGCCGGGTCGACTCGGCGAATGCCGCCGCGACCATCGTGTCCGAGATGCGTGCCGAGGTGCGGAGCATCTCGATCTCCTCGGGTGCGCGCGTGAGGCGCAGGCGATCGAGAACGCCCTCTGCTGCGATGATCCGGAAGTCGCGGAAACGCTCCGCCAGCTCCTGGTGCGCGGGGTGGCTCAGCTCGTCGATCCCGATCACGCCGATCCGTGCTCCACCGCCGACGCCGGCGTCGGAGAGCATCCGGGCTGCGGCCTCGGGATGCAGGCGCTGCTCGCCGGCCAGCACGATCTCGCCGAGCCAGGCGGAGCGCTGTGAGAACTCGCGACGCTCGTGCACACCGAAGGCCAGCACCGCGGCCTTGCCCGATGCGGTGACGACCACGGTCGACGGGGTGGGCTTGGCCGCGTAACCGGCGAGGTACTGGACGTACCCGGCGGTCTTCGTCCGCGAGCCCAGCATGCGCGGGCTGCCGAAGACGACGAGGGCGTCGAGATCCTCCGCGATCATCGCTGCGCGGACGCGTTCGATGCGCTGTTCCAGTACCGGGACCGGGACGGTGGCGGTGAAACGCTCCCGCGGGGCGACCGCGGCCTCCACCAGGCTCATGACAGCCGGTCCGGGGGTGAGTCGGACAGAGGTGGGCGGTGGTTGTTTCCGGCGATCCGTACGGGGACGCGGAGCCGCGACGACGCGGTTCCTATGCCCCGGAGTGCCGAACTCGCTTTCGGCACTCGGGCGTCTGAAGCAGCCATGATTCAGAGCCAATCGTTCTTGGTTCAAGACCCCCTCGGGTGGGGGTGAGGTCACTGTAGATCTAAGACCAATGATTCCGCAAGGGGAGACCAAACTTTCGCGATGCGATATTTCTGAGACATATCACACCCGGTCCAAGTGGTGTACCAAAATGGTGTACCAAAATCCGCTCGCGCGCAAGACCTGTCTGCGCCGCGCTCGGCGGGCTCTTGCGGGAGGGTACCGGTTGCTCTCGGGGCGCTCGTGTCGACTCAACGCCGAGCGCAGGATTTGGTGTACCAAATCTTGACGCGGCTCTCCGTGCATGGGAGAGTCGATTCCACATCGTCCAGATGGAATAGGAATCCCGCATCGTGGAACTGGGAGCCCTTTCGTTGTAGGACGGGTCCGGACCGCGCTGCCCGATGCGGAGAGATCAAGAGATCAAGGGAGATCCCGATGTCCTCACTTCAGTTCGACCTGTTCGCCGCCGGCGTGCGGAACGTCGCTCAGGCGGGAGCGTGAGCGCCGTGACACTGGATGAGATCAACGCGCTCGACCAGGACGCCTTCGTGGCCGCGCTCGGGCCGGTCTTCGAGAACTCGCCCTGGGTGGCGCGCGCCGCCTGGCACTCTCGGCCCTTCGAGGACGTGCGCGAACTGCACCGTGCGATGTTCGCCGTCGTTGAAGCCGCCGACCGGCAGACCGTGCTCGACTTCCTCAATGCGCATCCTGCGCTCGCAGGCAAGGAGGCGCAGGCCGGCGAGATGACCACGGAGTCGGTGGGAGAGCAGGCCAGCGCCGGGCTCGACGCCCTCAGCCCCGAGGAGTTCGCGCGCATCGGCGAACTGAACAGCACGTACCAGGATCGGCACGGGTTCCCCTTCGTGATCGCCGTGCGCGGCCACACCAAGACCTCGATCCTCGCGGAGTTCGAGCGGCGCATCGGCGCCGACACCGAGGCGGAGCTGCAGGCCGCACTCGACCAGATCGCGCTGATCTCGCGGGGCCGGCTCGATCGCGTGGTCGCAGCCTGAGCCGCGCTGATCGGTGACAGCACTCGATGGCGCCGTGCTGGACGTCGGCGCGACGGGGTAGCGTCGCGGCATGGACGTCATCGATTACCTGATCGACTCTGATCCCGCGATCCGCTGGCAGGTCCTCCGCGACCTGACGGATGCGTCTCCGGAGGAGGTCGCGACGGAGCGTGCGCGCGTGGCCGCCGAGGGGTGGGGTGCCCGGCTCCTCGCGCTGCAGGCGGAGGACGGGCTGTGGGATGGCGGGGTGTACCGGCCCGGCTGGGTCGACGAGAGCCGTCCGATGTACGACGCGTGGACCGCGACGCACTTCAGCCTGCAGCAGCTCGTCGACTTCGGTGCCGACCCGGCGGACGAGCGGGTGCGGCGGGCGGTCACGCGGGTGCGTGAGGGCGTGCGCTGGGATCAGGACAACGCCCCGCGGTACTTCGACGGCGAGACGGAGCCGTGCGTCAACGGCGTGGTCCTCTCGAACGCCGCGTATTTCGGGGAGTCCGGCGACGCCGTAGTCCGCACTCTCCTCGCCGGGCAGCTGGCTGACGGCGGGTGGAACTGCTGGGCCGAGTACGGCGCCACGACCTCGTCGCTGCACTCCACGATCTGCGTGCTCGAGGGGCTCCTCGCCTGGGAGCAGGCGACCGGCGGCACCGAGGTGTCGCGGACCGCGCGGCTGGCCGCAGAGGAGTATCTGCTGGCGCGCCGGCTGTTCCTGCGACGCAGCACGGGGGCGGTCATCGACCCGCGCTTCACGATGGCCTCGTACCCGGTGCGCTGGTACTACGACGTGCTGCGCGGCCTGGACTACCTGCGCCGGGCACGCCCCGAGGGGGATCCGCGCTGCGCCGAGGCACTCGAGCTGCTGCGCTCCCAGCGTGATGCGAATGGGCTGTGGCGGCTGGGCAACACGCACGAGGGGCCGACGCCGTTCGCCATGGAGGGCGAGTCCGAGGGGTTCCCGAGTCGCTGGGTCACTCTCAGGGTGCTGCGGGTGCTGCGCTGGGCGGGGGACGACGTCGTCTGACGGGGGAATCCGCGCCCTTAGGCTGAAGCGATGCTCCTTCCGCCCAAGGCCAGACCAGGCGACCGCATCGCCGTGCTCTCCCCGGCATTCGCCGCACCTGCCGTCTCGCTGCCCGTGCACGAGCAGGCGATGCGCCGACTGGAGGAGATCACAGGGCTGATTCCGGTCGAATACCCGACGACGCGGCAGCTCGGCGCGTCCGCCGAGGCCCGCGCTGCCGACGTGAATGCGGCCTTTGCGGACCCGTCGATCCGAGCCGTCATCGCGACGATCGGCGGAGACGATCAGATCCTCGTGACGTCGCATCTCGACGCTGCCGCTGTGCAGGCGGACCCCAAGCCGTTCCTGGGATACAGCGACAACACCAACATCCTGAACTGGCTGTGGCGGCAGGGGATCGCGGGCTACTACGGCGGCTCGACGCAGGTGCATCTCGGCCCAGGCCCCATGGTCGACGAGATCCACGCCCGCTCGCTGCGCGCGGCGCTGCTCGATGGCGGCACGATCGAACTCGACGAACCGGGGGAGTCGGAAGACTTCGGGCAGCGTTGGGAGCACCCGGACGCACTCACTCGGTTCGGCGAGCGGGAACCGACCGAGCCGTGGGTATGGGCAGGGAGTGCCGTTCACGTGGCGGGACCGACCTGGGGCGGGTGCATCGAGGTGCTCGCTCAGCTCGCGCTCGCGGGACGCTTTCCCCGGGAGGAGCGACTCGACGGTGCGATCCTGCTCCTCGAGACGAGCGAGCGGCTCACCCCGGCGCCCATGGTGACGGAGCAGCTCCGCGCCTACGGGGAGCGGGGATTGCTTGCGCGGGTCTCGGGGGTCGTGGTCGCGCGGCCGCCTGTCAGCACCCACGAGGTCGTCCCCTCGGCGCAGGAGCGCGCCACCGCCCGTGCTGCTCAGCGCGATGCCGTTCTCGCTGCGATGACCCGCTACAACCCGGACGCGGTGGTGTGCGTGGGAGTGCCGTTCGGGCACACCAGGCCGCAATGGATCGTGCCGTACGGTGGCACGCTCGTGCTGGACGGCGCCGCGCACCGGGTCATGGCCGACTACGCCTGACGGCGCACGCCGACGTCAGCGCCGCCCGAACCTGCGGTGCGCCGCCTGCCGGGTGGTGCCGAGTGCGCTGGCGATCGCCTGCCAGGAGTAGCCGGCGGCGCGGGCACGGCGCACCTGCACCTCCTCGGCGCGGGCGATGTCGCGACGCACCTCGACCAGTCGGTGCAGCTCGGCGAGAGGTTCGCCCTGCGGATCCGTCGCCTGCGCGGTCTTCATGATTCTCTCGCCTCCATGATGAAGTCTTCTCGCGTCAATGCTGGTTGACGCGAGGGAGGCGCGTCAAGGGATGTTGACGGGATCCGATCAGCCCTGAGCGGACAGCTCGCCCGCCCGACGGCGGTTCCGCACCCCGATCGCGAGGACGGCGCCCATGACCAGCGCGAGCTCGAGCGCGTTGAGGCCGAGCGCCGCACTGTGCAAGGCGTCGAGCGGCGTCGCCTCCTGCGCGAGGCCATGCGTGTGCCCGCCCATTCCCGTGCCCCCCGACCACACGTGCAGCAGCAGCATCGCGGCCGCCATCGCCATCGCCGCACCCCACGCCGCGTCGGGAAGGGCCGCGCGGCGAGGGCGCAGGCAGAGCGCACAGGTCGCCGCGAGCAGCACCATCGCCGCCGCGAGCACGGACGGGCCGCTCAGCAGCATCGCCGCGTGCACTGCGACGCAGGCGACGGTCGTCAGCAGCGTCGCGAGCTGAAGCACGGCCCAGCGCGGGTGGATCATCGTCGTCCTTCTCATCCGTGCTGGAACCAGGTCGTCTTCCAGTCGGTGTAGTTGTCCAGCGCATGCCGCGACAGGTCTCGGCCGAAGCCCGACTGCCGGAACCCGCCGAACGGCGTCGTGAGGCCCAGCGCATCGACCGTGTTGACCGAGACGGTGCCGGCGACGAGCCGCTCCGAGACCCGGTGCGCGCGGCCGAAGTCGGTCGTCCACAGCGAGGCCGCGAGGCCGTACTCGGTGTCGTTCGCGAGGCGGACCGCTTCGTCCTCGTCGTCGAAACCGAGTACCGCCACGAGTGGGCCGAACACCTCGACGTGGTGCAGGTCATGGTCCGCGCCGAGGCCGGTGACGATCGCGGGGTTGAGGTACGCGTCGGATCCGGTGATCGTCACGCGATCGCCACCCGCGACCAGGTTGCCGTCCGCAGCCGCCTGGGCGATCGCGGCGGAGACCTCGTCGGCGTGCGCGCGGCTGATCAGACTGCCGTTCCCATCGCTGCCCGCAAGCGGGTCGCTGGGAGCGTAGCCCCGTGCGGCGGCGGCGAGCAGGGCGACGAACTCGTCGTGCACCGACCGCTGCACCAGGATTCGCGAGTTCGCGGAGCACACCTGGCCCTGGTTGTAGAACGCGCCGAACGCGGCCTTCGCGGCCGCGGCCTCGAGGTCGGCATCCGCGAACACGAGGTTCGAGCTCTTCCCGCCGGCCTCGAGTGCGACCCGCTTCATGTTCGAGGTCCCGGCGCTCACCATGAGGCGCTTGGCGACGGCCGTCGAGCCGGTGAAGGCGAGCACATCGATGTCCGGGTGCAGCGCGATGCGCTCCCCGACGACGGATCCGCGCCCCGGCACGACATTGAGCACACCCGCGGGGATCCCCGCCTCGAGCGCCAGATCCGCGAGCCGCAGTGCGGTCAGCGAGGTCTCGGTCGCGGGCTTGTGAACGACACTGTTTCCGCTCGCGAGCGCCGGCGCGAGCTTCCACGCGGCGATCTCGAGAGGGTAGTTCCACGGCGTGATCGCGCCGACCACGCCGAGCGGCACGCGCTGGACGAGCGCGGTCGAGCCGGGTGGGGTGGCCGGGATCTCGTCGAACCGCTTGTCGGCCAGTTCGCCGTACCAGCGGAACGTCTCGGCGGTGCCGGGCACGTCGACGGTCAGTGTCTGTGCGATCGGCTTGCCGGAGTCGAGGGTCTCGAGCAGTGCGAGCTCCTCGAGGTTCGCCATGATCAGGTCGGCGAGACGGATCAGCGCCCGGCCGCGGTCGGCGGCGCTGCGCCGGCTCCACGAGCCCTCCTCGAACGCGCGCCGGGCGATCGCGACCGCGCGGTCGACGTCGTCCGCTGTGCCGGCGGCGAGATCGGCGAGGTGCGCGAGTGATCCGGGGCTCTGCACCGCGATCGTCGCAGCGTCCGACGCGTCGACGCGGCGTCCGTCGATCACGGCACGGCCGTCGATCGCGAGCGCGCGGCTGCGTGCGGTCCAGTCGATGGTGGTCATGAGGCACTCTCCTTCAGAGCATTCTCGGGGATCGGAGCGCGCGCGCGGGCGGTGGCGACGTCGATCACGGTCCACGCCATGAGGACCGCCGCGTCGAGCAGCGCCTTCTCCGCGACGGAGCCGACGCACGCGGCGGCGAACTCCTTCTGGTGGTTGCCGTACGGCAGCGAGCCGACCCCGATGTACGGGTGGATCGCGGGGACGAGCTGGGACACGTTGCCCATGTCGGTGGACGCCCGGTTCATCCGCCCGGCGACCTCCGGATCCGCGAACACGCGCCCGCGTGCGATCGCGTTGGCCCGATAGAACGCGAGGGCGCGGTCGTCGGTGCGGAACTCGGAGTACGGCTTGCTCTCGGGCGTGACGCGCAGGGTGGCGCCCGAGGCGAGCGCCCCGGCCTCGAAGCAGCGGTTCACGCGCTCCTCGAGGACCTCCAGCTCCGCGAGCGAGTTCGCGCGCACGTACCAGCGGCCCTCGGTGCGCTCCGGGATCGCGTTCGGGGCGTGGCCGCCGACCGTCTGCACGCCGTGCACACGGGTGTCGGCAGGCAGCTGCTGGCGGAGCAGCCCGATCGCGACCTGCGCGACGAGGAACGCATCGTTCGCGTTGACGCCCTGATCCGGATAGGCGGCGGCGTGCGCCGACACCCCGTCGTAGGCGATGTGGCTGTGCGAGACCGCGAACGGCCGAGCCTCGGCGACATCGACGGGCGCGGGGTGCACCATCATCGCGAGGTCGAGGTCCCGGAACGCGCCGGCCTCGATCAGCTCGATCTTGCCGCCGCCGCCCTCCTCCGCGGGGGTGCCGTAGACGCGTACGGTGAGGCCGAGCTCGTCGGCGAGCGGCGCGAGCGCGAGCCCGGCGCCCACGGCACCGGCGGCGATGAGGTTGTGGCCGCATGCGTGCCCGAGCCCGGGCAGTGCGTCGTACTCGGCCATGATCCCGATCACCGTGGGGCCGGATCCGGTCTCGGCGAGCAGGGCCGTCTCCAGACCCAGATACGCCGGAGTGACCTGGAAGCCGGCCGCGGTCAGCGCCTCGCCGACCCAGCCGGCGGCGCGGTGCTCCTGCCAGGCCGTCTCCGGGTTCGCGTGCAGCGTCTCGGACAGCCGGATCAGGTCTGTGGCGGCCGCGGCGACGCTCGCGTCCGCGGCGGCCTTGAGCGCGGCGACGTCGGCGGGCGACCCGGCCGCGGGGGCCTCGGGGTGGACGGCGGCGTCACTCATCGCCGGGCACCCCGTAGCTCGGCGCGGCGGACGGGTCCATCCCGCGCGTGATGTACGCGTCGCGCTGCGGCAGCCAGACCTCGAGCAGCTCGCCCAGCTCGGCGATCGGGTCGCTCTCGGTCCAGTCCACGCGCAGATCCGTGACGCGCCAGCCGGCGTCATGCACGACAGAGAGCCCGGCCGAGTGCACCGGGCCCTCCTCGCCGCCCGCGGTGACGGCGGCCTGCATGGCCGCGAGCAGGCGCCGCTCGAGCTCGCCTTCGGCGGCGGCGAACGCGTCGACCATGAGCTGCGGGATGTCCGTCGAGGCGAGCATGTTGCCGCCCGCGGCGACCCCCGCGCCGGTGGCGGCGCCGACGTTGCCGAGCGCGCGCTCGCCCGAGTACACCGCCGCGCGGCCCTGCGCGTCGACGGCCAGCAGCTGCCGGAACGCGATGTGCTCGGTCCCTGCGGTCACGGCGTCCAGCGCCTCTTCGGCCGAGGCGCCGTCGCGCAGAGCGGCGAGCAGGATCGGGCCGAGGCGCGGATCCGTGATGTTCTGCGAGTTCACCGCGCCGACGCCGTCGGCCAGGTGCACGCAGCGCGCAGCGACCGCGGGGGAGGACGACGAGATCGCGGATCCGAAGGCGCCGGTCTCGTCGCGCGCGACGATCGAGAACGTCATCGCGCCGCCTCGTCGTCGGCGGCGGGCCCACGATCGGCCGCGCTGCTGATCACAGCGGTCGCGTCGATTTCGACCAGCCACTCCGGGCGGGCCAGCGCGCTCACCACGAGGCCGGTCGAGACCGGGAAGACGCCGGTGAGCCAGCGACCCATCACGCGGTAGACGGTCTCCCGGTAGCGCGGGTCGATGAGGTAGACGACGACCTTGACGATGTCGTCGAGGGAGGATCCGGCCTCTTCCAGCAGCATCGCGATGTTCGCCATCGCCTTCTCGGCCTGCGCCTCGACGTCGCCGATCCCGACCGACTCGCGGGTCTCCAGATCCTGACCGATCTGGCCGCGCAGGTACACGACGCCGTTCGCGACGACTGCCTGGCAGAGGTCGTTGTCGAGGTTCTGCTCGGGGTAGGTGACCTTGGTGTTGAACGGGCGGATGCGGGTGTGCGTGGGCATCATGCGACTCCTGTCTGTGCGAGGGCGGGGACGGACCGGGTGACGTCGGCCTGGGCGCTGGCGGTGGCGCCGGTCGCGGCGGGGTAGGCCGCATAGCCGCGCTGGATGCCGATCTGATCGGCGATGTAGCGCGCGTCGTGCCACACGCCCCAGAGGAAGCTGGAGCCGCGGCGGGACTGCCAGGGCAGCCCGAGGAAGTAGATCCCGGGCTGCGCGGAGACGCCGCGCTGGTGGATCGGCCGACCGCGCTCGTCGAAGGCCTCAGGGTCGATCTGCAGCCAGGAGTAGTCCAGCGCGAAGCCGGTGGCCCACACGATCGAGGTGATGCCGGCGTCCTTCAGGTCGAGCGAGAGGATCGGGTGCGTGAGGCTCTCCGGATCCGGTCCGATCACATGCGCCTCGGGCTCCTCCGGCAGGTCCAGCCCGTTGCGCAGCACGTAGGCGTCGGCTTCGTCGAGCACCGAGAGGTAATTCGCGTCTCCCGCGGCGATGTTGGCGCGCAGATCGGGCGCGATGGCGAGCACGCCGTCCTCGTAGTCGCCGGCGCGGCCGAGCAGCGTGACCCCGGTCGCGGCCAGCGCGCGGAAGTCGACGGTGTGCCCACCGCGCGCGCCGCTCACGGCGATCGTGACGTGCTCCGCGCCCACGGGTGGAGCGGCCATGTCCCACTTGCCGAGCACGCCCAGCCACCAGCAGAAGTCGCGGCCGCGGTAGCGCCGTGGCGGCCGGTCGTGCGGGCCCACCGCGAGGTAGACCTCGCGACCGGAGCGGCGCAGCTCATCGGCGATCTGCACGCCCGAGGATCCGGCGCCGACCACGAGCACGGCGCCCTCCGGCAGCTGCGCCGGGTTGCGGTACTGGTTGGAGTGGATCTGGTGGATCCCCGCGTCCTGCGGGACGACGGCCGGGATGATCGGACGCTGGAACGGCCCGGTCGCGGCGACCACGTAGCGGGCGTCGATCGTGCCCTCATCCGTCTCCACCCGGAAGCCGGGGCGGTTCACGTGCCGGCGCACGCTGTGCACCTCGACACCCGTGCGGATCGGTGCGTGGAACTTCTCGGCGTACGCAACGAGATACTCGGCGACCTGCTCCTTGCCCGCGAAGGCGTCCGGATCCACGTCGAACTCCAGGCCGGGGAAGCGGTCGTGCCAGGCCGGGCCGTTGGCGACCAGCGAGTCCCACCGCCAGGAGCGCCAGCGCTCCGCGATCCGATCCCGTTCCACGACGAGGTGCTCCACGCCCGCCCGGCTCAGGTGCTCGCTCATCGCGATGCCCGCCTGGCCGGCGCCGACGACCAGCACCTCCACGTCTTCGTGCGACATCCGTTCCTCCACTGCGCCGTTCCTCTACTGCCTCGGGTACTGCTGCTCCTCCATGCTCCCGAGGAGAGCGGCATCTGTACACTTCACAGATTCGAAGACCTGCATCTGATCTATTGATACTCTTTCGCCATGGCCAGACTGCAGAGCGCCGACATGACCCTCGTCCAGCTGAGGTACTTCGTCACGGCGGCGACGCATCGCTCGATGACCGAGGCATCGATCGACCTGCACGTCGCTCAGTCCGCCGTGTCGACCGCGATCGCGCAGCTCGAGCGCTCGCTCGGCGTGCAGTTGTTCGTGCGGCAGCGCAGCAAGGGGCTCGCGCTGACGGAGGCAGGGGAGCAGCTGCTGCATGACGCGCAGTCGGTGCTCGCCCAGGTCGAGGAGATGACCGACACCGTCCGCGGACATCACCACCAGGTGCGCGGCACGCTGCGGCTGGCGTGCTTCGTCACGCTCGCGCCGTTCGTGCTGCCACGACTGATCTCCCGCGTCGAGCAGGAGCACCCGGAGCTGCGGATCGAGATCATCGAGGCCGACATGGAGGGCACCACCGACCTGCTGCTGTCCGGCGCGGTCGAGGGCGGGATCGTCTATGACTTCGGCCGGGTGCACGACCTTGCGTTCGATCCGCTGTTCTCCGCGCCGCCGCACGTGATCCTCGCGGCCGATCATCCTCTCGCGACGCGTGAGGAGGTCGCGCTCACCGAACTCGCCGACTCCGAGCTGGTGCTGCTGGATCTGGCGCAGTCGCGCGAGTACTTCCTGGGGATGCTGGAGGGCGCGGGCGTGATTCCGCGAGTGCGGTACAGCTCGCACAGCTACGAGACCGTGCGCTCCCTGGTCGCCCGCGGGCACGGCTACTCGATACTGAACCAGGTGCCGCTCGCGCCGCTCACGTACGACGGGGGAGAGTTGCGGGCGCTCCGGATCGCGGGGGATGCGCCTGCCCTCGAGGTGTGCTTCGCCCGCGTGGCGCGGGTGCGGCCGACGGCCAGGACGCGCGCCGTGGCAGCCCTGGCCCGCGAGCTCTTCGGCACAGCGTGAGGCTCGCGGGCTGAGGTTCGTCCGTCAGCAGTGGCACTCGCCCTCGGCGCAGTGCGCGCAGGCGTGGCCGCTCGGCGACGGCGGCACGTCGAGCGCCGGGTTCTGGTCGAAGAAGCCGGTCGGCTTGAGCGTGAAGCCGGTGTAGTCCACCGGCATGATCGGCCAGTCCTCGGTGCGCGGGAAGTGCGTCAGGCCGAAGCTGTGCCAGAGCACGATGTCCTCGCCGTCGATCCCGCGGTCCGCCTTCTGGTACTCCGGGAGGCCGGGGGATCCGACGCTCTGGTTCACGAAGTCGCCGGCGGGGTAGCGCTCGCCCTCCGCGTAGCGGGTGACCCAGAGGTGCTCGGTCGCGAAGGCCGCGCGCTTGCTGATCGAGGATCCGTCGGCCGCCGCCAGGGTCGGCTGACCCTCGGGGAACAGCGTGTACGCGACGGGCTCGCCGACGTGGTTGTGCTTCTCGGTGTTGACGATCTCCCACACTCGGCCGAGCGATCCGTCCGCGCGCAGGCGCCCCTCGGACTCTCGCCCGATCACGCGACGGGAGCGGCTGAACGCATTGCCGTGCGGGTTGCCCTCGCCCTGCGGAACGCGCTTCAGGTCGAGCTCGTGCACGGCGTTGCTCTCGCCGTCGACCGACATGTCGAGCCGCGCGCAGAACAGGTGCTGGTGGAACGGTGCGGCGAGGCCCGGCGCGATCTGAGATGCGTAAGGGTAGCCCTCGCCGGGGTAGCGCGCGGTGAACACGATGCCCGTTGCCTTGGCCTCGAACTGGATCGTGCCGTCCAGGTAGAAGTACCAGTAGAAGCCATAGTCGTAGTTGCCGACGGTCGTGAAGAAGCTCACCACGAGGCGACGCTGCCGCCGCGAGGAGCGGTGCTGCGCCCACTCGTCGGTGTGCTTCCAGAGCAGGCCGAAGTCCTCCTCATGGATGCAGATGCCCTGGGAGATCTCCCGCGGGTTGCCGAAGTCGTCCGCGACGACGGGGGAGAGGTAGGTGATCTCGCCGAGGCAGTCGCAGCCGAGCTCGAGCGAGTTCGCGTCGCGTCCGACGAGGTACTCGCCGGTGTCGAAGTAGTTCTGCCAGGAGCGGTAGGGAGCCGGATCTCCGTAGGGAACGACCATCTCGGCGATCGAGGCGCGCTCGACGATGGAGCGGCGCACACCGTGGTCGTCGAAGCCGATCTGGCCGAGGATCAGTCCCTCGCGGGCGTCGAAGCCCACGTGCAGGTCCCACTTCTGCCAGCGCAGCACGTTGCCCTCGAGCGTGAAGCTCGGCCCCTCGGGCTGCACGATGTGCAGCGGCTTGAGGTCGGTGCGGAGCGCGCCGGTGAGCTCCGGGCTCTCGAAGTTGCCGTTCGTCAGCGGGTCGTCGCTCGGGCCGTCGTCGATGATCCGGACGACTTTGCGCTCGATCATGTCGACGAACGCGACCAGCTGGTCGACCGGGTGGCCCCAGGCGTAGTCGTGCTCGTCGCGCTGCACGAACGCGAGTCCGCGGAGCAGGCGCTTGCCCTCCTCGCCCTCGTAGTCGAAGATGCCCGCGCTCAGCGGCGCGACGCGCACGCCGTCCGGCGTGAGTCCGCGGGAGGCGAGGGCTGCCTGCCAGCCCGGATCGGCTTTCAGGATCCCCTCGATCGCCTCGAACTCCTCGATCAGCACGGGAGCCTGGCCGCTCAGCGCCGGATCGACGTCGACGGCCGAGAGCGTGCTCGCGGTGGCGAGGTCGATCAGAACATCAGTGGTCGCGCCCGTGGCCGTGTCGAGCAGGATCGCGCGCGCCTCGCGCGGAATCGCTCCGCCGGCGCGGAGCGCGGCCTTGGCCGGCTCGTGGAGTGAGAGGTACGCAACCCGCACGGTCTCGCCGAGGCGGCCCTCGGCGACCAGGTGGTCGCGCGCCGCGGTGATCTCGGCGGCGCTCAGCGGATCCAGCGGGTGTGCCGGCGGGGTGTTCAGAGGGGTGCTCACGGTATCTCCTTCGGGGCGAGCCGCGGCGGGCTCGGGGCGACGGTTCTGGTCTGCGGGGGTCGGCGCGTCCGGCCTCTTCGGTCAGGCTTCGCGGGCCTGGGCGGCGACGGATTCGAGATCAGCCGCGGATGCGGTGGCCGGGTCCTCGGGAGCGTATCCGGGGCGGCGCCGCTCGTACAGGTAGCCGACGACGGCGAGCACGGTGATCACGACGAGGGTGCCGATCGTGAAGGTCTCGAACGTGCCGCGGTCCACACCCCAGGTGTCGACGAAGTCGTACTTCACGCCGAGCACTCCCTCGAGGGTGCCGGGGAACACGGCGACCCAGGAGCCGAGCACGACCCAGGCGTAGATCACGACCGTGCAGACCCACAGCCCCGCACGTCCGCCCGGGACGCGGAACGGACGATGCACGTCCGGGTACTTCTTCCGCAGCGCGATGACGGTCGGGAAGATCACCAGGTAGGACAGCAGCAGCGTCGAGATCGCGACCGTCAGCACGACCGTGAAGACGTCGGCGGTGCCGCCCTTCAGCAACAGGGTCGCGGCGACGCAGAAGACGGTCGCGATGATGCCGGAGAGCAGATTCATCCGCACCGGGGTGCCGAGGCGCGGGGAGAACTTCCCGAAGTAGCGGAAGAACGCGCCGTCGGCGCCGGCCGCGGCCTGCACCCGATCGGAGGCGATCATCCAGGCGCTGGCCTGGGTCAGCACGACGAACACGAACAGCAGCGCGGCGATGAACATCAGCGGTCCGGACGCGGCGCCGTAGACGGTGAAGACCTCCTTGAACGCGTCCAGCAGGCCGCTCGCACCCTGCACCTTCTCGGCGGGCAGCACCGCGAGGATCGCAAAGATCGGCACGAGGTAGCACAGGATCGAGACCAGGCCCGAGGTGGCGACGGCACGGGGGACGTCCTTCTGCGGGTCGCGCATCTCCTCGGCGGCGCCGTTCGGGGCCTCGAAGCCGACGACGGCGAACAGGATCACGGGCGTAACGGCGAGGAAGCCGCCGACGGTGGGGGAGAAGTCGCCCACCGCGTAGCCGTGCACGCCGTTCTTCGCCGCGTAGACGACCACCGTGACGACGAAGATCACGAGCAGCGCGACCTTGACGATGCCGCCCGCGGCGACGATGTGCTTGCCGTACTGCAGGCCGACGATCGCGGTCGCGATCGCGATCCAGATGAACGCGACCTTGAACAGCAGGTCGACCGGCGATCCGTCCGGGAGCGGGGAGATGTAGGCGTTCCAGGTCGCGGCGGAGATGAACACGAGCGACCCGCCCATCCACAGCGGGTTGGTGATCCAGTAGAACATCGTCGAGATCGCCGCGGCGAGCTTGCCGTACGCGAGGCGCACCCACACGAACGGGCCGCCCTCCTCGTGGAAGGCGCTGCCGAGCTCGGCGACCACGAGCGCGTACGGCAGCAGGAACGTGATGCCGATCACGAGGGTCCAGGTGAACGCCTCCGCGCCGCCGCCGGCCGCGATCTGCGCGACGGTGTCGATCGCGATGATCGCGCTGATCGACAGCAGGACGATGTCCAGTCGTCCCAGCGTCTTTCGGAAGTTCTGGGTACGAATCGCGGATGTGGCGATCTCAACGCTCATCGGGGACTCCTCTGTCCGAGCCATGGCTGATCCTCGCTGCCCCGATCGCGAGATGCGACGGGAGCCTTCTTCGGGTGGTGGTCTCAGTCAAGCGCGCGGATTCGAATCACGCCAATACACAGATACGCGGCGCTGCATCAAGGGAAATGATGCAGCGCCGCGCACGGGCGAGTGCCGGATCAAGGGAGAGTGGGCACGCCCAGATCGTCCTCGTAGGCGTGGTCCTTGGTCTCGGGGATCAGGATCAGCGCGATGAGGGTGAGCACCGCCATCGACGACAGGTAGATGCCGACCAGGACGGGCGAGCCGTCCGCGAGCTGCCACAGCCACACCGCGATGAGCGGGGCAACGGCGGCGCCGAGGATGGACGACACGTTGTACGCGACCGCCGAGCCCGTGTAGCGCACGTTGGTGGGGAACAGCTCGGGCAGCAAGGCGCCCATCGGGCCGAATGTCGTGCCCATGAGCAGGAAGCCGAGGATCAGGAACGACTGGGTCAGCACCACGGCGAACGGCTCGCCGGCGTGCTGTCCGAGGAACAGCGGGAACGTGAAGCCGAACAGGATGATCGCGATCGTCGTCCAGATCAGCAGCTTGCGGCGGCCGATCCGATCGGCCCAGGGGCCGGAGAGCAGTGTGAAGATTCCGAAGAAGACGACGCCGATGATCTGCATCACCACGAAGTCGGTGTAGCCGAAGCCCTGGCCGGGGTAGAACTGCGCCGCGAACGCGGCGGGGTCGAACGGGGCGCCCTTCGCCTCTGCGGCCTTCTGCGCCGCGGCGGACGCGATCTCCACCGACCACGGCTTGGTGCCGAACGAGAGGGTGAAGTTCGTCATCAGGTAGAACAGCACATACGTGGCGAGCATCACGAAGGTGCCGAGGATGAGGTGCTTCCAGTGATGACGGAACACCGTGGCGAGCGGCAGCTTGCGGATCGTGCCCTTGTCCTCGGCGCGCTTGAAGGTCTCCGACTCCACGAGCTTGAGACGCACCCACAGCCCGATGATCACCATCACGGCGGAGAACAGGAACGGCACGCGCCAGCCCCAGCTGAGGAATGCCTCCGACTTCAGCGTCGGGTCGGAGGCGTGCGGCAGCAGCGCATTGATGGTCAGGAACAGGCCGTTCGCGATGATGAAGCCGAGCGGGGCGCCGAGCTGGGGGAAGGATCCGTACCAGGCGCGCTTTCCCTCGGGGGCGTTCTCGGTGGCGACCAGCGCAGCCCCCGACCACTCGCCGCCCAGCGCGAAGCCCTGCGCCAGGCGCAGGATCAGCAGCAGCAGCGCCGCCCACCAGTTGATCTGCTGAAACGTCGGCAGCAGGCCGATGAGGAAGGTGGCGATGCCCATCGTGAGCAGAGAGGCGACGAGGGTGGCTTTGCGCCCGTAGCGATCGCCGAAGTGGCCGAACACCATGGCGCCGATGGGGCGCGCGATCATCGCGGCGCCGAACACGCCGAACGACGCGAGCAACGCGGTCGTGTCGTTGCCGGTCGGGAAGAACAGGATCGGGAAGACGAGCACCGCGGCGGTCGCGTAGACGTAGAAGTCGTAGAACTCGATCGTCGTGCCGATGAGGCTCGCGAGGATCACCCGCGATCGGGGGTTGGCGGGTGCGGTCGTGGCGGTGCTCATGCAGTCCTCCGGTCGGTGCGTCGAATGCGCTCGTCGGGTCCCCAGCCGTGCGACGAGCACGGGGGAGTCTACGCCCGGCGTTCAGCGAGTCCACAGGTGGACACGCGAGCACGGCGGAGTGTGACGGCGACGCGCCTCGGATCCGGTCGGGTCCCCTCCGACCGGATCCGAGATGCGCCTGTCAGTGCGACAGCCAGGCCTTGTATTCGATCACCGATCCGGGCGCGACCTTCAGCTTCATCGTGGATCCGCCCGCGTAGATGGTGTCGGCGGCGATGATCTCGTGCGTCGACGTGTCGAGCACCAGGGTCGCGGTGAACTGCGGTCGCTTCGTAGAGGCGATCTTCAGAGCGATTCCGGGGCGGCCGAGTCGGTCCGTCACCGAACCCAGCACGCTGACACCGCCCGCGTCGCGCACCAGTTGCAGCGCCGCGGCCTGCTGCGCCGGGCTCAGCGCCCAGCTGTCCCGGATCGAGCTCACGACACCCCAGATCGCGAGCGCGTCGGCGCTCCCGGACGGCCCGACCCGATCCTCGATGTAGGCCCTCAGGCCCGCCGCGTCAGAGGGAGGTTCGGCGAAGAAGAGGTTGGAACTGTGATGCCCGGTGCCCGGCAGGGGCGAACCCTCCTTCGGAGCTTCCCCGGCGGGCGGGACGATCGTGCCGTCCTTCGTGACGGAGTAAGGCGCGCCGGTCCGCGACTCGAGATGGCCGGTGCCATCCGCATCCCACACCCATTCCTGCCACTCCGGCACGATCACCGGATCGGGCTTGCCATCGTCGCGCATCGCCCAGCGCACCACCAGGGAGTCGCGCGTAGCGGTGCGTTCCTGTGCCGCTTGCAGCGCGGCGATCGACGTCGCGAGCACCTCGTCCGCGGTCTGGGTGATCGGCTGCGCCACCAGCGCGGGCGGCGTGACCGCGTAAGCGGGCGCAGCGGTCAGCGGTCCGATGGCGAGCCCGATCGCGAGGACGGCGGCGAGCGCCGGGACCGCCCACGCGGCGCGCAGCGCGATCCGGAGGGGAAGGGAAGCACGGGCGCGCCGGCGCAGTGCCGCGACACGGTCGCCGATGGTTGCCCGCCGCGTCGAGCCCGTGGGAGACGTCTGGGTGGCGTCCTCGAGCATCAGACGCAGGCGGGCCCAGTCCGCGGCGGTCGGCTCGAGGCCGATCGGCGTCGATGCAGGATCCGCCTCGCGGATCAGTGTTTCGAGCAGGTCGTCAGTCAGCGGCATACGTCATCACCCCTTCCCCGGGCGTCGGTGCGGATGGTCTTCGGTCGGATCCGGGATCCCGATCCAACCGTGGCGGGGGAACCGCCGCGGGCTCCTGCAGCAGGATCCGCAGGGCCGCCCGTGCGCGGCTCAGCCGCTTCCAGGCAGTCGCCGTGCGACAGCCGACGACCTCGGCGATTTCGTCGGCGCTGAGGCCGTCCCAGTAGTGGAGCTCGAGCACCTCGCGGTCGCCGCGGCGCAACAGGGACAGCGCGTGGCGCAGCTCCAGGTGCGCGAGGTCGTCGCTCGGCCGTGCCGCGGTGGCGAGATCTCGCAGGCCCTCGCGCTCGCGGTCGCGCTTGCGATACGCGTCGCCGACGAGGTTTCGCGCGGTCTGCAGCAACCATGGACGGCGGTACGGCTCGCGCTCGTCGAACCGTCGCCAGGCGATCTCGAAGCAGTCCATCGTCAGTTCTCTGGCGTGTTCGC
Organism: Microbacterium sp. 01T413_2; assembly: GCF_056398985.1. NCBI lineage: Bacteria > Bacillati > Actinomycetota > Actinomycetes > Micrococcales > Microbacteriaceae > Microbacterium > Microbacterium sp. 01T413_2. The sequence goes on along the minus strand of NZ_JBFTQL010000008.1, from coordinate 65,425 downwards.
GGTCGTCGACGCGTCGTTCGACATAGCGCAGCACCGCTGTGTGGTGCTCGGCGAAGAGCGCCTCGAAGGCGGCCCGACGCGCGACGGCCGGGGTTCCCGGAGGAACTGCGCCCGGAGGATTCGCGTGCATGTTTGGGAGTTCCCGTCGGATCCGGATCAGTGCAGCGGCGGGTTGTCGGCGATGATCTGCCGGGCCTGGGCCGTGAGCGTCTCAATGTCGGCCTTCATCATCTTCAGCTGGTCCGCGTGCTTCTGCACGACCCTGACCTCGGCGTCCCACTGGGCGTCGTAGTAGGTCTTCGTCCAGCCGCTGGAGTCGCGGCAGGTCGCGTCGGCGACGGCGAGTTCGATCTCGGCCGGCGTCGTCTTGCGCGGACCGGCAGTGTCGGGATCGACCTCGGTGTCGCCGTACGTGCGTCCGTTGGTGGGAAACTCTGACGGCGGCGGCGCGAAGAACCCGAGCTCGATGCCGAGCTTCTGCGTCGGCATCCACTCACCCTCGTCTCCGACGGGCGCGGAGAGGGAGACGTCGTAGCCGGCGGCCGCGATGCACTCCTTCCAGGACGCGGCCGCCTTCTGCACCGCCGGATCCTGCGGCACCTTCTTCGAGTTCTCATACATCCACATCCCCGAAGTTCTGGAGATATCGGACACCTTGATGACGTCGAAGGTCTTGCGGCTCTCGTCCAAGCACGCTTGGAACACCGGTTCGAACCCGGGGGAGGATTCCGCGATCCGGTTCAGCTTGGTGAAGCTCTGGTAACCGTCTTCGAGCCAAATTCCCGGCATGTAGTTCGCGGTGTAGCCGAACTGCTTGGCGATCTCCATGGTCAACGCGGGGAAGGACGACTTGTTCTTCGGGAAGACGAGATAACTCGCATCGTCGGTGGGCTCGACGGGGATCGGCCAGCTGAAGCCCTCCTTGCTGAGGCAGGTCTCCATACGCCGGTTCTCCGCGTAGTTCGAAAGGTGCTCGAGCATCACCGTCGAATAGGGATCCATCGGCATCGTCCAGTGCGCGATGTCCTTCGCAGGCAGATCCGATGTCGGTGCGGTCGCGGTCGTGCCTGCGGGCTTCGGTCCAGTCGCGCTCGCGGGGGGCGTCGCGCACCCCGCGATCGGCGCGACCAGCGCGGCGACGGCGAGGACGGTGATCGTGCGGCGGTGACGCTTCGTCGCGATTCGGGTCATGCGGAGCCCTCTCTTCCCGAGCCGTTCTCGACTCTCACCGTAGAGGTTGGTCCGCGGGCCGGATCCTGACATCGCGGATCCGGAAACGCGAGAACGCGGGACCCGACGGCTCGGATCCCGCGTTCTCGATGGCTGTCAGGAGGTCAGCGCGGCGTCACCAGATGGCGGCGATACCGGCGTTCGCGGCGGTCAGGATGCCGACGAGCCAGAACATCGCCGGCGGGACGGCCTGGCCGCGCTTCTGCCGGGCCGAGCCGATGCCGATCAACGCGCCGATGATCAGCAGGATCACGAGCTTGGTGCCGATCTTGGCGTAGTTCATGCTCACGCCCTCGGGCAGTCCCCACGGGGCGGCGAGCACGAGCCCGGCGACGCCGGCGATCGCGAGACCGGTGTTCATCAGGCCGGTCATCTGCTTCTTGCCGCCGAAGGCCTGCACGGCCCATGCGCCGAACAGCGTCGCGAAGCCGATCAGATGGACGAACAGCACGATGTGGCGCAGGGTTTCCATGACCTCAGGCTAGGCCTGGGATCGCTCCGGCACCAGGAAGGCGCACCTCATCGCGCGTTCAGCCAGAGCAGTCGTCCGAGTGTGGATGCCGTGGGCGTTCCGTGTCGCGGCGATCAGCCCCGCAACGACCGGATGACCTGAGCGGTGCGCAAGGCGGCGTCGGCCGCCTCTGCGCCCTTGTCCTCCTTCGAGTCCTCGAGGCCGGCACGCTCCAGACCCTGCTGCTCATCGTCCAGCGTCAGCACGCCGAAGCCGACGGGCTTGCCGGCGTCGAGCGCGACCCGAGTGAGGCCATCGGTGGTGGCCGCCGAGACGTACTCGAAGTGCGGGGTGCCGCCGCGGATGATCACGCCGAGCGCGACCACCGCGTCCGCACCGCCCGCGAAGGCGGCCTGCGCGGCCACGGCCAGTTCGAATGAGCCGGGGACGCGCACCAGACGGTGGTTCGCCCCTGTCTCCTCGAGCACGCGCTGGGCACCCGCGATGAGGCCGTCCGTGATCGTCTCGTGCCAGGTGCCGGCGACGATCACGACATTGAGCCCGGTCGCGTCGATTCCGCCGGTGGTGGGTGCTCCTGCGCCGCTCATTCGTCGTCCCTTCCGTTCTCCGCACCATTGGCGGCCAGGGCGGCGGCGAGCTCGGACTCGCCGATGATGTGGCCCATGCGGTCGCGCTTGGTCTCGAGGTACTGGTGGTTGTTGGGGCCGACTCCGACGATCAGCGGCACCTGCTCGATGACATCGAGCCCCAGTTCGCGCAGCTGCGCGACCTTGTCCGTGTTGTTCGTCAGAAGGCGCACCTTCCTCACACCGAGGTCGGTGAGGATCCCGGCCGCCGCGGCGTAGTCGCGGGCGTCGGCGGGGAGGCCCAGCGCGAGGTTGGCATCGACCGTGTCGAGGCCCTCCTCCTGCAGGGCGTACGCGCGCAGCTTGTTGATCAGGCCGATGCCGCGTCCCTCGTGGCCTCGCATGTAGATGACGATGCCACCCTCCTGCTCGATCGCGTCGAGGGCCGCCTCCAGCTGCGGGCCGCATTCGCACTTGAGGGATCCGAACGCCTCGCCCGTCAGGCACTCCGAGTGCACCCGCACCAGCGCCGTCTCCGTCGGCTCGCCCGAGACGACCGCGATGTGGTCGGTGCCGGTGATGCGGTCCTTGTAGGCGAGGAAACGGAACACGCCGTGCGTCGTGGGCACGGTGGCGTCGGCGCGCAGGCTCACCCGGCGACGGGTGTTGTTGGCGACGCAGTCGGCCTCGTCCCGTGGGTCGACCTCGTTGAGATGCGCGATCAGCTGCTCGATCGTGATCACGGGGATCCCGTCGCGCTCGCCGAGCTCCATCAGTCCGGGCAGACGCATCATGCTGCCGTCCTCGGCGACGACCTCAGCGATCGCGCCGACCGGGCGCAGACCGGCCAGCCGCATCAGCTCGACGGCCGCCTCGGTGTGTCCGCCGCGCTGGCGCACCCCGCCGTCGACCGCACGCAGGGGCAGCACGTGCCCCGGACGGATGAGGTCGTTCGGCAGGGACGCCGCGTCGGCCAGCACGTTCAAAGTGCGGGCACGGTCGGCGGCGCTGATGCCGGTGGTGACGCCGGAGGCTGCGTCGACGCTGATCGTGTACGCGGTGCTGCGCGCGTCCTCGTTGGCCTCGACCATCGGGGGCAGGTTCAGCGCGTCGGCGATGTCGGCGGGCATGGGTGCGCACAGGTACCCGGAGGTCCAGCGCACGGTCCATGCGATCCACTCGGGGGTCGCGAGCTCGGCCGAGAGGATGACGTCGCCTTCGTTCTCGCGGTTCTCGTCATCCGCGACGAGCACGGGGCGGCCGGCGCGGAGCGACTCCAGCGCCTCGGCGATCGTGGAAAGGCTCATCGCGAGCCTCCTTCCGGTGTGGCGGCGCGGTCGGCGCCGGCGTCTGCGGCACGGAACGCGAGCAGCCGCTCGACGTGCCGGGCGAGGATGTCGGTCTCCAGGTTCACCCGGTCGCCGACGGCGCGGGATCCGAGCGTGGTCGCCGCGAGGGTCTCGGGGATGAGCGAAACCTCGAACCAGTCCTGTGGGGTTGAATCGGTCCCTGAGCCTGTCGAAGGGGGCTCGCTGACTGCGCTCACGGTCAGCGATGTGCCGTCGACCGAGATGGATCCCTTGTCCACGACGAGCGGGGCGAGGTCGTGCGGCAGCGAGATGCGCAGCACGCTCCACTGTGCACCGGGCCGCACCTCGAGCACTTCACCGACGCCGTCGACGTGGCCCTGCACGATGTGGCCGCCGAGGCGGGCGCCGACCGGCATCGCCTTCTCGATGTTCACCCGCGTGCCCACCGTCGCGCCGCCGATCGCGGCGACATCGAGCGTCTGCTTCATGACGTCGGTGTCGAAGGCGTCGGAGGTGGATCCGACCACGGTGAGGCACACGCCGCTCACGGCGATGGACTCGCCGTGCACCGCGTCGGACGCGGCCTTCGGGGCGCGCACGGTCAGGCGCCAGCCGTCGCCGGCGGGCGTGATCGCAGTGATCTCGCCGATCTCCTCGATGATTCCGGTGAACATCAGGCTTCTCCTTCGCTCCGGGAGGGTTCGTTCCGGGAGGTGTTCTCGTCTGCGGGGACGGCGTTCACCGTCGCGTCGTTTTCGGCGGCGGCCGCCTGGGCGGCGGCCGGCCGGGCGATCGCCAGCAGATCCGGGCCGAGCGGCAGCCACTCATCGACGACCAGGCGCCGGGCTTCACCGATCGAGGACACGCCGATGTCGCCGAGGGCCAGCTTCGGTCCGCCGATCAGCACGGGGGCCAGGTAGGCCAGGACCTCGTCCATCAGCCCTTCGGCGAGGAACGCACTGGCCAGGGTCGGCCCGCCTTCCACGAAGACGCGCTGGATCCCACGATCGCGGAGATCCGCGAGGATCGCGGTGAGGTCGTGCTCGGTGTAGAACAGCGGCGCGTGCGGATGGCGGCGCACGGCGGCCTCGGCGGGAGTCTCCCTCGCGCCGATGACCACGGGGACGGGCTGGCGGGGGAGCAGGGCATCGCCGTCGCGGGCGGTGAGGGCAGGGTCGTCGGCCAGCACCGTGCCGGTGCCCACGATGATCGCGTCGGCCGCGGCACGACGGCGGTGCACGTCGGCGCGGGCCGCGGGGCCGGTGATCCATTGGCTGGATCCGTCCGCCGCGGCGGCGCGGCCGTCCAGGCTCTGCGCCCACTTCACCGTCACATGCGGACGGCCGAGGCGCTGCACCGTGAGCCAGTCGCCGATCAGAGCCTCGGCGGCGTCGGCCTGCTCACCGGCGACGACGTCGAGGCCGGCGGCGCGCATCCGCTCCGCGCCGCCGCCGGATCGCACGCCAGGATCGTCGAGCGCGTAAAGGACGCGGGCCACGCCGGCGTCGATGAGTGCCTGGGCGCACGGACCGGTGCGGCCGGTGTGATTGCACGGTTCGAGCGTCACCACGGCGGTCGCGCCGCGGAGCTCGGCCGGCGCGAGCTTCGAGAGCGCATCGACCTCGGCGTGCGGGGTTCCCGCGCCACGGTGCCAGCCCTCGGCGAGCACGTCGCCGGTGGGGGAGAGGATCACGGCGCCGACCTGCGGGTTCAGCCCGCGCGGGCCGCGGCGCGCGATCTCGAGCGCGTGCGTCATCGCCGCCCGCTCCGCCGCTGTCGCCGTCATGTCGCCTTCTTCATCCTGGTCCAGATCACCGGGGTCGGGGCGCACGTCGATCGTGCGTGCTGCCTCTCATCCGGACTCGCGAGCCTTCGCTCGCATCACCGTCGGTCCCGGAATTGCACCGGATCGGCCTCGGATCCGTGTCGGATCCTCGGTTCGCGGACTGTCACCGCCGGTTCGGATTCTCACCGACCCCGGAGCACGTTGTGTTGCTCTCAGCTTAGTCAACGCGCGGATGCCGGTTTCATTCCGGCGGATGCATCTGTGACGCCCCATGTCGTTCCGGCTCACTTCAGCAGCCGCGACAGCCGACGGTCCGCGAGCACCTTGCCGCCGGTCTGGCAGGTGGGGCAGTACTCCAGCGATCGGTCGGCGAAGAACACACTGCGCACCGTGTCGCCGCACACCGGGCAGGGTTCCCCCCTGCGGGCGTGCACCTGCATCCCTCGTCGTTTCGCGTCCTTGAGTTCGGCTGGCGGCTTGCCGCTCGCCTCTGCCACGGCCTCACGCAACGTCGACTGCATCGCGTCGTACAGCCCGGTGACCTCTGCCTCGTTTAGACCGCCGGCGGGCGCGTAGGGCGACATCCTGGCGGCGTGCAGGATCTCGTCCGAGTAGGCGTTGCCGATGCCGCCGATCACCGCCTGGTCCCGAAGCAGACCTTTGATCTGCGTGCGCCGGCCCTCGAGCAGCGCCGCGAACACGTCGCGGGTGAAGGACGGATCCAACGGGTCAGGCCCCAGTCGTGCGATGCCGGGTACATCGGCCGGATCGCGGACGACGTACACGGCGAGGGACTTCTTCGTGCCCGCCTCGGTGAGGTCGAAGCCGCTGCCGTCGTCGAACGCGATCCGCAACGCGATCGGCGACTTGCCCGGGCGGATCAGCGTGGTGGGGAGGGCGTCGTACCAGCGCAGCCATCCGGCCTTGGCGAGGTGGAAGACGAGGTGCAGGTGCGGTTCGGTGTCGCTCTTCAGCGTCAGATCCACGAATTTCCCGTGGCGTGCTGCACCGTCGATCCGTGACCCCGCCAGTGCGGTCACGGGCGGGTCGAAGGTCTTCAGCGCCGCGATCGCCGACACCGAGGCGCGGGTGATGGTGAGCCCGACCGCGCGCTCCGCGAGGAAGTCGACCAGCCCCTGCACCTCAGGCATCTCCGGCATGGGATCATCCTGCCACCCCCGTGCGACATCGGGGGCAGGGCGGTCCGGATGACGGCCGCCGAAGCGCTCAGGGGAGGGCTCAGCCGAGGTCGATCGGCCAGTCCACGGGAGCGCGGTCGTCGCTGCGCAGCAGCGCGCCGCTCCATCCGTCGTCCCGGCCTCGCGGCCCCGGCAGTCCCTGCCGCAGGAGGCCTTCGTAGCGGAACCCGAGCGCCCGGGCGCTCCGCGCCGACGGCACGTTGCCGACCACGGCGCGCCACCGGATTCGGGCGAGACCCAGCTCGGCGAATCCCCAGTCGATCACGGCGCAAGCGGCCTCGGTGAGGTATCCGCGTCCGCGCGCAGGCGCGGCCACCCAGTAGCCGAGCTCGGCGTCGCCGCCCGTCGGGTGCTCGACGATGTGATGCAGTCCGATCGACGCGATCAGCGTGCCGTTGGCGTACGCCGCCCACACCTTCTGGGATCCGTCCTCCCACCACTCACCGACGAGCCGGACGTAGTCTTCGGCGTCCGCGCGACCGTAGGGGCTCGGCACAGTGGTCCAGCGCGGGATCTCCGGGTCCTGGCACGCCTCCGAGATCGCTTCGACGTCGGCGGAGGTCGGGGCGCGCAGGACCAGGCGAGGTGTGCGCAGCTCGACCGGTTCCATCGGTTCAGCCTAGGCCCGCCGCCCGGCCCGGATCGTCCACGTACGTGCGAAACTCAGTCGATCCCGCCGCAGAACCGATCGACGAGGTCATCCGGTGCGCGATCGACTGAGTTCGGAACGGCGAGTGCCCGAGCCCGGAACTGGCGACGCCGTCCGCATCGTCCTGCACAGGCGCGGCAGAATCCGCAGTCTTCACAGATTCCGGCGGCGAGAGCCCATGGCAACTCGCGAACGGCCACCCTCGGGGGGATGATCGACCAGCGATTCAGGACCTTCGAACTGCGCGCCCAGGGGTATACCGGCAGGATGATCGCGCAGGCGGTGCAGCATGGGACGCTGATCCGGCTGCGACAGGGGCAGTACACGACGGCGCGCTGCCCGGAGTACGCGCTCGAGGCGGGACGGTTCGGCGGGCGGGCCGACTGCGTGAGTGCGCTCGCGCTCGCCGGCGTCTTCGTCCGCGAACGGCATCCGCTGCACCTGCAGATGACGCCGCACTCCTCGCGTCACGCTCTCCCCTCGGCACTGATCGTCCGGCACTGGCGGGCGTGCTCCGCGCCCTGGAACGACCTCGCCGTCCCCCTCGTCGATGCACTCGCGCAATCGCTCGCCTGCCAGGAACCGCGGGACGCCGTGGCGTCGCTGGACAGCGCCCTCCATCAGGGGCTGATCGACCTCGACGGGCTCGACGAGGTCTTCGAGCTCGCCCCCCGGCGCACGCGCGTGCTCCGTCGCCTCGTGGACGGGCGGGCGGAGTCCGGACCGGAGACGCTCGTGCGCATCGCCGCCCGCGCGCTGGGGTTCGATGTCGCCGTGCAGGTGCTGCTCGACTTCGGCCGGGTGGATCTGCTGCTCGACGGCTGGCTCGTGGTCGAGTGCGACTCCCGGGCGCATCACGAGGACTGGGCGCAGCGGCGCCGCGACTACGCGCGGGACCGTCAGGCGGCGGCGCAGGGACTCTGCGTGCTGCGACTGATCGCCGAGGACATCATGTACGACCGAGAGGGCGTGGTGGCGGCGCTGCGGGGCATGCGCGGCTTCCGACCGGCACGCCGCCGCAGCGTCACGAACTCAGTCGATCTCGGGGCCCGATCGCAGAACGCGCCGGCGCAGCACCGGATCGACTGAGTTCGGCACGCCGAAGCACGCCGAACACCGCCGAGCACCCGCCCGACCGCCGACTCAGACTCGGCGGAGCAGGCCGACCTTGTCGTACACCTGGGCGAGGGTCCGGTCGGCGACCTCGTCGGCGCGGGCGGCGTTGGCGGCGAGGATCCGGTCCAGCTCGGCGGGATCCGCGAGCAGCTCGTTCGCGCGGTCGCGCACCGGGCCGAACTCGTTCACGACGACCTCGGCGAGCCCCTTCTTGAAGTCGCCATAGCCGCGGCCCGCGTACTCGTCCTCGATGGACGCGATCTGACGGCCGGTGAGGGCTGCGTAGATCGTCAGCAGGTTGGAGACGCCGGGCTTGTCCTCGCGGTCGTACCGGACGGATCCTTCGTTGTCGGTCACGGCGCGCATGATCTTCTTCGCCGACTTGGCCGGGTCGTCCAGCAGCCACAGCACGCCGGCGTCCGACTCGGCCGACTTCGACATCTTCGAGGTGGGGTTCTGCAGGTCGTAGATGCGCGCGGTGTCCTTCTGGATCACCGGGATCGGCACCACGAACGTCTCGCCGTAGCGCGCGTTGAACCGCTCCGCGAGGTCGCGGGTCAGCTCGACGTGCTGCTTCTGATCGTCGCCCACCGGCACGACATCCGTCTGGTAGAGCAGGATGTCGGCGGCCATCAGCACCGGGTACGTGAACAGGCCGACCGAGGTCGCGTCGGTGCCGTACCGTGCCGACTTGTCCTTGAACTGGGTCATGCGACCGGCCTCGCCGAACCCGGTAATGGTCGACAGGATCCACGCGAGCTCGGCATGCGCGCGCACATGCGACTGCACGTACAGCGTCGACTTCGACGGCTCGATCCCCGCCGCGATGTACTGGGCGGCGGTGCGGCGGGTCTTCTCCCGGAGCTCCGCCGGGTCGTTCGGCTGGGTCAGCGCGTGCAGGTCGACCACGGAGAAGAACGCGTCGTAGGAGTTCTGCAGGTCCCGCCACTGCAGCAGCGCCCCGATGTAGTTGCCGGCCTGGAGAGAGTCGGCGGAGGGCTGCATTCCGGAGTAGAGGCGGGGTTTCGTCACAGAACAATCCTATGGGGACGGGATCGAGCGCCCGACCGTGCGTTCGGAGCCTCGACCACAGCGCGGCGACGCACCGTGCGGCAGCTCAGTACGTGTAGTCGACGATGACCGGAGTGTGGTCGCTCCAGCGCTCGGCGTAGGTGGCGGCGCGTGCGACGCGGTAGTTCGTCGCCCGTGCCGCGAGAGGTGCCGTGGCGAGGTGGTAGTCGATGCGCCAGCCGGAGTCGTTGTCGAAGGCCTGGCCGCGCATCGTCCACCAGGTGTACGGGCCGGCGACCTCGCCCGCAGCGACGCGTCCCACATCGACCCAGCCGAGGCCCTTGCCGTCGCCCTCCGCCACGAAGGGGCGCGTGTCGCTGAGCTGGCCCACCATTCCCCGGCCGATGCCCTCCTGACCGATCGCAGGTTCCCCCGCGGCGCCGAGGAAACGGTCGAAGTACGCACGCTCGCGCGCGAGGAAGCCGGCCTTCTTGACGTTGCCCTTCCAGTTCAGGATGTCGAGGGGCCGATGCCCGACGTTGAGATCGCCCGTGACGAGCGAGAGGGCGTCGTCTGCACCCAGCTCGCCCATGCGCGTGGTCATCGCGTCGAGGAACTTCCACTTCTCTTCCTGCTTGGGGGTGTCCGCCTCACCGCTGTGCACGTAGGCGCTGACGACCGTGAGCGGGACGCCACCGAGATCGAAGTCGGCCTCGAGCCAGCGGCCCTTCGAGTCGAAATCCTCGGGTCCGAGCGCAGTCCGCGATGCGGTCGCCGGGATCCGGCTGAGCACGGCGACGCCGGCGCGGCCCTTCGCCGTGGCTTCGTCGTGCAGGATCGACCAGCCGGGGAACGCCTGCTCCAGGTGCTCGTCCTGCGCGCGCACCTCCTGCAGGGTGAGGACATCGACGTCGGCGGCGTCGAGCCAGCCATGCATTCCGTTGCGGACCGCGGCGCGGATCCCGTTGACGTTGACCGTGGCGATACGCAGGTGGGGCATGGTCTCCAGCCTAACGAGCGCCTCCGACATCGCTTCCCACGTCCGGGGTGCGACGACGCGGCCGTGCTTCGGTCGGCGCATCGGTGCGCGGTTCACTGCGGCGCGGGCCCTCCAGCAGCAGCCCGAGCAGGCCCTCCTCGTCATCAGCGGGCGCTGCCGCCGCCTGCTCGGCGAGCGCATCGCCCCAGTCGTCGTGAGCCTCGCGCACCGCGCGGGCCGTCGCGGCACGGCGCCACCACGGTGCGGCGTCGTGCGCCTGCTCGGCCCGGCGCACGCGCACCTCGGCGGCCAGAACGAGGGCCGCGAGCTCCGCGCGGTGCGCGGCGTCCTCGTCGACCTCCTGGAGGGGCTGGTCGCGGTCCTCGGCCGTGAGCGCGATCCACGCCGCGGCGACCAGGATCACGACCGCCACCCAGCGGCACCAGAGCAGCATCGCGATGATCACGGCGAAGGTCGCCAGCAGCGGATTGCCCGGGGTGTGGGCGAGCAGCAGCCCGGCCCCGAGCTGCAGCACCACCACCGCGCCGCCGCCGAGCATCGCTCCGGGGAGGATGGTGCGCCAGGCGAGCCTGGTGCCGGTGAGGAACCGCACGAGCAGTGCGATCGCCGCGGAATCGATCGCGAACATGACCACGACCGACCCGGCCCGGGTGAGCAGGTCGAAGGCGGTGGCGCCGAGATGCCAGCCGAGCAGGTCGAGCACCTGCCGGAGCGCCCATACCCCGGCGAAGCCGAGCACCGATCCGACCAGCAGCGCCAGACCGAACAGGATCCCGGCGACGCCGTCGCGCAGCTTCAGCAGCACGAAGCTGCGGCCGTCGTAAGGCAGCCCGAAGATGTCGCGCACGGCGCGCCGGGTGAAGGTCACCGCGGTGATCCCGGTCCACGTGACGACGACGGCGGCGACGATCCCCGTGATGCTCAGCACGCTGCTGGCTTCGGAGGCGAGCGACTGCACGTCATCGGGGTGGACGAGGCCGTGATCACTGATGATGCCGGGGATGTAGCTGTTCGCGATCGCGGTGAGCAGGGCGATCGCCCGTTCGCTGCCGCCGAGCCAGAGACCGGCCGAGGCGAACGCGATGTAGAGCAGCCCGAACACGGCGAAGAGGCCCTGGTAGCTCATGCCCGCGGAGAGCAGGAATCCGTTGCGCTGCAGGAACCGGCGCCATACCCGGATCGGGAACGCCCGCATTGTGCGGCGGGTGAGCGCGGCGGCGCGCTCGATCGGCGCCTCGAGTCGCGCTCTCAGCTCCGAATCGGATTCCGCCACGCACTCACCCTAGCGACCGGCTGACACGCGAAGAGGCGCCACCCGCAAGGGGTGGCGCCTCTTCGACAGGCTCGGGGGCCGGCGGATCAGGGACGGCCGCGCAGGACCGCCTGCTTGACCTCGGCGATCGCCTTGGTGACCTCGATGCCGCGGGGGCATGCCTCGGTGCAGTTGAAGGTTGTGCGGCAGCGCCACACGCCCTCCTTGTCGTTGAGGATGTCGAGGCGCACGTCGGCGGCGTCGTCGCGGGAGTCGAAGATGAAGCGGTGCGCGTTCACGATCGCGGCCGGGCCGAAGTACTGCCCGTCGGTCCAGAACACGGGGCACGACGAGGTGCACGCGGCGCACAGGATGCACTTGGTGGTGTCGTCGAAGATCGCGCGGTCGGCGATCGACTGCACGCGCTCCTTGCCCTTCTCCGGCTCGCTGGTCGCGAGCAGGAACGGCTTCACCTCGCGGTACGCCGCGAAGAACGGATCCATGTCGACGACGAGGTCCTTCTCCAGCGGCAGGCCCTTGATCGCCTCGACGTAGATCGGCTTGGAGATGTCCAGGTCCTTGATCAGCGTCTTGCAGGCGAGGCGGTTGCGGCCGTTGATGCGCATCGCGTCGGATCCGCAGATGCCGTGCGCACAGGAGCGGCGGAACGTGAGGGATCCGTCGACCTCCCACTTGATCTTGTGCAGCGCGTCGAGCACGCGGTCGGTGGAGTACAGCTCCACGTCGTAGTCGACCCAGTGCGGCTCGCTGTCGACCTCGGGGTCGAAGCGGCGGATGTTGAACGTGACGAGGAAGGACTGCACGCCCGTGTCTTCGACGACGGCCTCTGCGGCGGTTTCCGTGGCGACGGCGGACATCAGTACTTCCTCTCCATCGGCGGGTAGTTCAACTCGCCCTGCTCGTTCTTGGTGAACACGACCGGCTTCCAGTCGAGCTTGATGTGGTCGCTCGGCGTCGACGAGTGCGGGTCGCCGGTCAGGTACGCCATCGTGTGCTGCATGTAGTTCTCGTCGTCGCGCTTCGGGAAGTCGTCGCGCATGTGACCGCCGCGGCTCTCCTCGCGGTTCTGCGCGGCGTAGACGACGACCTCGGCGATGTCGAGGAGGAAGCCCAGCTCGACGGCCTCGAGCAGGTCGGTGTTGAAGCGGCTGCCCTTGTCGTCGACGTGCACGTTCTTGTAGCGCTCGCGGAGCTCGGCGATCACGCCGAGCACGTGCTCGAGGGACTCGTGCGTGCGGAACACCTGCGCGCCCTTGTCCATCTCCTCCTGGAGCTTCTTGCGCAGGACCGCGATGCGCTCGGTGCCGGCGTTGTTGCGCAGGCCCTCGAGCATCTCCTTGACCGCGGTCTCCGGGGCCTCGGGGAGGGGCAGGAAGTCGGCGGTCTTGACGTACTCGACGGCGTTGCGTCCGCTGCGCTTGCCGAACACGTTGATGTCGAGCAGGGAGTTCGTGCCGAGGCGGTTCGCGCCGTGCACCGACACGCACGCGCACTCGCCGGCCGCGTACAGGCCCGGGACGATCGTGTCGTTGTCGGCGAGCACCTCGCCGTTGTTGTTGGTCGGGATGCCGCCCATGGCGTAGTGCGCCGTCGGCATCACGGGGACCGGCTCGACGACCGGGTCGACGCCGAGGTAGGTGCGCGCGAACTCCGTGATGTCGGGGAGCTTCGTCTCCAGGACCTCGGCACCGAGGTGCGTGCAGTCCAGCAGCACGTAGTCCTTGTGCGGGCCGGCGCCGCGGCCCTCCGCGACCTCCTGCACCATGCAGCGGGCGACGATGTCGCGCGGCGCGAGGTCCTTGATCGTGGGGGCGTAGCGCTCCATGAAGCGCTCGCCCGAGGCATTGCGCAGGATCGCGCCTTCACCGCGCGCGCCCTCGGTGAGCAGGATCCCGAGGCCGGCCAGGCCGGTCGGGTGGAACTGGAAGAACTCCAGGTCCTCGAGCGGCAGGCCCTTGCGCCACACGATCCCGACGCCGTCGCCGGTCAGGGTATGCGCGTTCGAGGTGGTCTTGAAGATCTTGCCGAAGCCGCCGGTCGCGAAGATCACGGCCTTGGCGTGGAAGACGTGCAGCTCGCCCGTGGACAGGTCGTAGGCGACGACGCCGGCGATGCCGGTCTTGCCCGCCTCGTCCTTCACCGTGATGAGGTCGAGCACGTAGAACTCGTTGAAGAAGTTGATGCCGAGCTTCACGCAGTTCTGGAACAGCGTCTGCAGGATCATGTGGCCGGTGCGGTCGGCGGCGTAGCAGGCCCGGCGCACGGGCGTCTTGCCGTGCTCGGCCGTGTGTCCGCCGAAGCGGCGCTGGTCGATCTTGCCCTCGGGCGTCCGGTTGAACGGCAGGCCCATGTTCTCGAGGTCGATGACTGCGTCGATGGCCTCCTTGGCGAGGATCTCCGCCGCGTCCTGGTCGACGAGGTAGTCGCCGCCCTTGACGGTGTCGAAGGTGTGCCACTCCCAGCTGTCCTCCTCGACGTTCGCGAGCGCCGCGGCCATGCCGCCCTGCGCCGCGCCCGTGTGGGAGCGGGTGGGGTAGAGCTTCGAGATCACCGCGGTCTTCGCGCCGGGGCCGGCCTCGATCGCCGCTCGCATGCCGGCGCCGCCGGCGCCGACGATCACGATGTCGAACTGATGGTGGTGCACGCCGTTCTTGACGACGGAATCCTGGGTCTCAGTGGTCACTGGTTCTGCCTATTCTCTGAGCTTGGTCGCCGCTGCCGCGGGGGAGCTGGTCTCGCCGGTGGTCGCCGGGCTATTTGCCCAGCGCCTTGCAGGTGTCCCACATGGCGCCGCTCTCGAACACGCCGTTGCAGGGGTCGAAGGTGAACACGACGAGGGTGCCGAGCAGGACGAGGAGTGCGGTGGCCAGGCCGAGCACGACCAGCAGGGTCTTGCGGATGCCCGTGTGGCCGACGTAGTCGTTCACGACGGTGCGCATGCCGTTGGCGCCGTGGATGAGGGCCAGCCACAGCATCAGCACGTCCCACCACTGCCAGAAGGGCGTGGCGTACTTGCCGGCGACGAAGGCGAAGTCCAGCGCGTGGATGCCCTCGCCGAGCATGAGGTTGACGAAGAGGTGGCCGAAGATCAGCACGACGAGCACGACGCCCGAGACGCGCATGTAGATCCAGCCCCACTTCTCGAGGTTGACGCCCTTGCTGCGGCGCGGGGCCGCCATGTGCTGGGTGGTGAAGACGTCCGCGGCCATCAGCTCGCACCTCCCACGTGAGAGAACACGTTGATCAGGTGGCGCGGCACGAAGCCGGCCAGCAGCACCAGCCAGAGGCCGATCACGACCCAGAACATCTGCTTCTGGTACTGGGCGCCCTTCGACCACACGTCGATGAGGATGATCCGCAGCCCGTTCAGCGCGTGGAAAACGATCGCGGCGACGAGCACAGTCTCGCCGAGCCCCATGATCGGGTTCTTGTACGTGCCGAGGACCGCGTCGTACGCCTCCGGCGAGACCCGGATGAGCGACGTGTCGAGCACGTGCACCAGGAGGAAGAAGAAGATGGAGATTCCGGTGATGCGATGCAGAACCCAGGACCACATGCCCTCGCGACCCCGGTAGAGGGTGCCGCGCGGCGTCTTGGACGTGGTTTCCGCAATCGAAGGTGTCAAGCGCGTGCTTGCGGACACAGTCGTCCTCCCTGATCGATAGCGAAGGATCGCGGCGCGCAGGCGTCCGATCCCCCTCATCCTATTCCTGTCAGATGGCTGGGAGCGACGAAGGCGACCCTTAGCGATCATGCGGTTCTGCGATCGGAACCATGCATGGATGCGATCGTGGGCACGGCGACCGACGTCCTACCGTGAGGGCATGAGCATTCGCTTCCCGAACGGCGCCATCGTCCCGAGCATCGGCATCGGCACCTGGAACGTCGGCGACGATCCGGCGCGACGGGACGAGGAGATCGCGGCGATCCAGGTGGGGCTCGACGCCGGTCTGCGCGTCGTCGACACGGCGGAGATGTATGGATCCGGCCGCTCCGAACGACGGGTGGGGGAGGCGATCCGCGGGCGGCGCGACGACGCGTTCCTGGTGAGCAAGGTGCTCCCGCATCACGCCGACGCGGCCGGGATCCGTCGAGCGGCGCACGACAGCCTCGCCCGGCTCGGCACCGACCGGCTCGACCTGTACCTGCTGCACTGGCGCGGGCCGGTGCCGCTCGAGGAGACCGTCGCCGCGTTCGAGGACCTGCGCGACGCCGGCGACATCCTGGACTGGGGCGTGAGCAACCTGGATCCGGACGACCTCGCCGAGCTTCCCGCGGGAGCCGCGACCGATCAGATCCTCTACAACCCGTCCCGCCGCGGGCCCGAGCTCGATCTGCTCCCGTTGCTGCGCCGCCGCGGGATTCCGGCGATGGCGTACTCGCCGCTCGAGCAGGCGCGTGTGCTCGGCGATCCCGTGCTCGCGGAGCTGGCTTCATCGATCGGGCTGACGGTGGCGCAACTGGTGCTCGCCTGGGTGATCCGCTCCGGAGACGTGCTGGCGATCCCCAAGGCGGGCGACGTCGCGCACGCGCGGGACAACGCCGCGGCAATCGATGTCGAGCTGCCTGCGGAGGTGCTCTCGGCGATCGATGCACGCTTCCCCGCCCCTGCCTGTCCGGTGCCGCTGGAGATGCTCTGAGCAGGTGGCGACGGGGCCCTCGCTACGCTGGATCCCATGCGCGAGCCGATCCCTGACTTCTACGCCGTCATCCCCGCCGGAGGCATCGGGAGCCGGCTGTGGCCACTGTCCCGGGCCGATGCGCCGAAGTTCCTTCACGATCTGACCGGATCCGGACAGTCGCTGCTGCGCGACACCTGGGACCGGCTGGAGCCGCTGACCGGCCCCGACCGGATCGCGGTGGTGACCGGGCGCGCGCACCGCGCTGCGGTGGAGGCGCAACTGCCGGGCATCGCCGACAAGAACGTGTTCCTGGAGTCCGAGCCGCGCGAGTCGGCGGCGGCGATCGGGCTCGCGGCAGCGATCCTGCACCGACGCGACCCAGATGTGATCATCGGATCCTTCAGCGCGGATCATGTCATCCGCGGCACCCGCGTGTTCGAGTTCGCCGTACGTGACGCCGTCGAGGTCGCGCGAGAGGGGTACATCGTCACGATCGGCATCACGCCGACAGAGCCGGCGGTCGGCTTCGGTTACATCAAGCAGGGGACGGAGCTCGAGATCGAGGGTGCGCGAGAGGCCGCCCTGGTGGAGCGGTTCGTGGAGAAGCCCGACCTCGCCACGGCAAGGAAGTACGTCGCCGACCGCAGCTACCTCTGGAACGCGGGCATGTTCATCGCAAGGGCCGACGTGCTTCTGGCGGAGATCGAACTGCACCAGCCCGCCCTGTACGCCGGTCTCATGGAGCTCGCCGAGGCGTGGGACGACCGGGAGCGACGCGGACCCGCGGTGGATCGGGTGTGGCCGGCGCTGCCGAAGATCGCGATCGACTACGCGGTCGCCGAACCGGCGGCGGAGCGCGGCCGGCTCGCGGTGGTGCCGGGCCACTTCGACTGGGACGACGTGGGGGACTTCGCGTCGCTCACGAAGCTCATCCTGAACGGGCGCAAGAACGACCTCGCCGTGCTCGGTCCCTCCGCGCGGGTGTTGTCGGACGCGGCGAGCGGGATCCTGGTCAGCCAGACCTCGCGGGTGATCAGCCTGGTCGGCGTGCAGGACATCGTCGTGGTGGACACTCCGGACGCGCTGCTCGTGACGACCATCGAGCACGCGCAGCGGGTGAAGGGCGTGGTGGAGTCGCTCAAGCTCACCGGGCGCGGCGACGTGCTCTGAGGCCCCCGCGATCATCCGCAGATGCGCACGGGCCTGCACGAAAGCGGGGATGACCCGGGTGCTCTGCTCATATGAGCATGGACGAGCGCATGTGATCTCATGTTTGTAACCATTGACTCCAGCGACACGGACGAGGATGCCCGATCTTCGTCATAGTCGGTAACTTTCAAGTGACCCGCGATGGCCGCGGGCTCGTTTTCTGGAGGCCCGTGTGACCATCACCAAGAAGCTGATCGGCGCGACCATCGCCGCCGGTGTCATCGTCGCCCTCGCAGGTTGCGGATCCGCTCCTGCTCCGGCGAGCTCGAGCGGCGGTGCCAAGCCGGCCGACGCGAACTTCAAGCCCTGCCTCGTCTCCGACAGCGGCGGCTTCAACGACAAGTCCTTCAACGAGTCGGCCAAGATCGGCATGGACAAGGCGGCCAAGACCCTCGGCGTGAAGGCCCTCGAGGTCGAGTCGAAGTCGGACAACGACTACAAGAGCAACATCGACTCGCTGATCTCCGGCAAGTGCACCATGATCATCGGCGTCGGCTTCAAGCTCGACGCCGCGATCTCCACCGCCGCGCAGGCGAACCCGAAGATCAACTTCGGCATCATCGACTCGCTGGCCGACACCAACAACGACGGCAAGCCGGACGCGCCGAACATCAAGCCGATCCTCTTCGACACCGCCCAGGCCGCGTACCTCGGCGGCTACGCCGCAGCGGCATGGTCGGCGCAGGAGGGCGCCAACAAGGTTGGCACCTTCGGCGGAATGAAGATCCCGCCGGTGACGATCTTCATGGACGGCTTCGTCGACGGCGTCAAGAAGTACGACGAGGACAAGGGCGGAAACGTCGCCTCGGTCGGCTGGGACAAGGCCGCGCAGGACGGTTCGTTCACCGGCGCCTTCGCCGCGAACGACACCGCCAAGCAGACCGCGAACTCGATCCTGGGTCAGGGCGTCGACGTGATCTTCCCGGTCGGCGGTCCGATCTACCTCTCGGCCAGCGCTGCGATCAAGGACAGCGGCAAGAAGACGGTCATGCTCGGCGTCGACTCCGACCTCGCCGCGGCTGACCCGTCCGTCGCCGACCAGATCCTGGTCTCGGTCATGAAGCGCATCGACGACGCGGTCAACACCACGGTCCTCGACGCTGCCAAGGGCAGCTTCGACCCGACCCCGTACGTCGGCACGCTCCAGAACAACGGCGTGGGCCTGTCCTCGTTCCACGACTTCGAGAGCAAGCTCCCGAAGGGCCTGACCGACGAGCTGAAGGCGCTGCAGGACAAGATCATCAAGGGCGACATCAAGGTCGAATCGGCCGCGTCCCCGAAGTAACCCCCTCTGACGCGGGGCGCTCCGATCCCGCCATCGTCGCCGACCGGCGCGATGGCGGGATCCGGCGCCCCGCGCTCTTCTTGAGTCCCCCCTTCCCGGATAGGGTCACAGTTATGAAGCTCGAGCTCCGCGGCATCACCAAGCGCTTCGGATCCCTGGTCGCCAACGACCACATCGACGTGGTCGTCGAACCTGGCGAGATCCACGCCCTGCTGGGCGAGAACGGGGCCGGCAAGTCGACCCTGATGAACGTCCTCTACGGCCTGTATCAGGCCGACGAGGGCGAGATCCTGCTTGACGGCGTGCCGCAGCACTTCCGCGGCCCCGGCGATGCGATGGCGGCCGGCATCGGCATGGTGCACCAGCACTTCATGCTCATCCCGGTGTTCACCGTCGCAGAGAACGTCATGCTCGGGCACGAGCAGTCCAAGGCGCTCGGCGTGCTGGACATCGCGGCGGCGCGCGATCACGTGCGCGAGGTCGCCTCGCGGTTCGGGTTCGAGGTCGATCCGGACGCGATCGTGGGGGACCTGCCGGTCGGCGTGCAGCAGCGCGTGGAGATCATCAAGGCTCTGAGCCGTGACGCGAAGGTGCTCGTGTTCGACGAGCCGACCGCGGTGCTCACCCCTCAAGAGACCGACGAACTCATGGAGATCATGAAGCAGCTGCGCGACGAGGGCACAGCGATCGTGTTCATCACGCACAAGCTTCGCGAGGTTCGCGCGATCGCCGACAAGATCACCGTGATCCGTCTGGGCCGGGTGGTCGGCGAGGCCGACCCGAAGTCCTCGAACACCGAGCTCGCCTCGATGATGGTGGGGCGCGCGGTCGAGTTGACGGTGCACAAGGATCCGCCCAAGATCGGCGAAGGCGGGCTGCACGTCAAGGGCCTGCGTGTGATCGCGCCGGACGGCGTCGTCGTGGTCGACGACATCAGCTTCGATGTGCGCCCGGGCGAGGTGCTGGCCGTCGCCGGCGTGCAGGGCAACGGGCAGACCGAGCTGGCCGAGGCGATCATGGGACTGGGTGCGCGCTCTACCGGATCCATCTCGCTCGACGGCATGGAGCTGATCGGCCGCAACGTGCACCAGGTGCTCGAGGCCGGCGTCGGGTTCGTCCCGGAGGACCGCAACGAGGATGGTCTCGTGGGCGCATTCTCCGTCGCGGAGAACCTCATCCTCGACCGCTCCGATGACCCCGCTTTCACCCGCTTCGGGACCATCATGCGCGGCGTGCTCGACACGTTCGCGAAGGAGCGCATCGTGGAGTTCGACATCCGCACGCAGGGACCGGGCCAGGCGGCTGGATCCCTGTCGGGCGGCAACCAGCAGAAGGTCGTCATCGCGCGCGAGCTCAACCGCGACCTCAAGCTGCTGCTCGCCTCGCAGCCCACGCGCGGCGTGGACGTCGGATCCATCGAGTTCATCCACAAGCGCATCGTCGAGACCCGCGACTCCGGCATCCCGGTGATCGTGGTGTCGACCGAACTGGACGAGGTCACCGCCCTCGCCGACCGCATCGCGGTCATGTACCGCGGCCGCATCGTCGGCATCGTCCCGGGGGACACCCCGCGCGACGTGCTCGGCCTGATGATGGCCGGCGAGAACCCCACGGAGGCAGCCGCATGAGCAACGAATCCGCGCCCACCTCCGGCACGCCGGCACCCGAGCCCGCGCCCAGCGCGGACGGCGGTCCGGTCGCGCCCGCACCTCAACCGCCGATGACCCGCAACATCCAGGAGATCCCGGTCTCGAACCGTGTGCTCCGGGAGATCCTGCGCGGGAGCGCGGTCACCACGGTGCTGGCGATCCTCCTGGCGCTCATCGTCGGCGGGGTGCTGATCGCCGTCACCAACCCCGATGTGCAGGCGGCGGCCGGGTACTTCTTCGCGCGTCCCACCGACACGCTGGGCGCCGCCTGGAGCGCAGTGATCGGCGCCTATTCCGCGCTGTTCAACGGATCGATCATCGACTTCGGAGCCAGCGACTTCTGGTCCGCCGTGAGGCCGCTCGGCAACACGATCTCCTTCGCCGCGCCGCTCATCGCCGCCGGCCTCGGCATCGCGGTGGCGTTCCGCGTCGGCCTGTTCAACATCGGCGCCCGCGGCCAGATGCTCATCGCCTGCGCGGCGGCGGCGCTCGTGACGTTCCAGCTGAACCTGCCTGCGATCATCCAGATCCCGCTCACCCTGATCGTCGGCATCGCCGCTGGGGCGCTCTGGGGCGGGCTCGTGGGCCTGCTGAAGGCACGCACCGGTGCGCACGAGGTCATCCTCACGATCATGCTCAATTACGTCGCGTTCTACTTCGTGACGTGGATGGTGCAGGTGCCGCAGCTGCTGCAGCGGCCTGGTCAGATTCAGCCGATCTCCCGACCCACCCCTCCGAGCGCGATTCTGCCCAAGCTCCCCGGACTCGACCTGATCGACTGGGGCTTCCCGATCGTGATCGTCGCGACGCTGTTCGTGTGGTGGTTGGTCGAGCGGTCCGGTCTCGGCTTCCGGATGCGCGCCGTGGGGGAGAACCCCAATGCGGCACGGGCCGCGGGGATCAGCGTCCCGCGCGTCTACATCTACGCGATGCTGTTCTCCGGGGGACTTGCCGGCCTGGCCGGCATGTTCCAGATCCAGAGCACGATCACGAGCGGCTTCGACGGCGGCATCGACGCCGGTATCGGCTTCACCGCCATCACGGTGGCGCTGCTCGGGCGCAGCCGTGCGTGGGGCACGTTCTGGGCCGGACTGCTGTTCGGCGCGCTGAAGGCGGGTTCGTTCCCGATGCAGGCGCTCCAGTCGATCCCCGTCGACATCGTGCTCGTGGTGCAGTCGCTGATCGTGCTGTTCATCGCGGCGCCGCCGCTGATCCGCACCATCTTCTTCCTGCCCAAGGACGACTCGGAGCGCTCACAGCGTTCCAAGGCGCGGATCGCGCGCCGGGCGGCCAAGAACTCCGATTCCTCCGACACGAAGGCGGCGGCAGCATGAGCACCTCCCTCACCTCGGCACCCGTGCTCGACGCGCCCACCGTCGTCAAGGTCCGCTCGCTGAAGGTCCCGATCACGCTGCTGGCGATCGTCGCCCTGCTCGGGTTGCTGTTCCTGTTCGTGCCCCGCTACGGGACCACGACGTTCCGCCTGTCCGAGGCGAGCGCAGTGATCCGCCTCGGCGACGTCGCCGTCCCCGCGGGACCGGTGCTCTGGACCACGTGGGTGATCGCAGTAGGACTCGGCGTGCTGGCACTGATCGCCGCGCTGCAGTACCGGAAGATCCCCCTGTGGGTGCCGATCGTGTACGCGGTGCTCGCGATGACCGCGTTCCTCACCTGGGCGGGTGCGGGTGCAGCGGGCGCGATCACGCTCACCGGCCTGCTCGGAGGATCCATCTCGCTCGCGGTGCCGCTCGTCTTCGGTGCCCTCGCCGGGGTGATCGGCGAGCGCGCCGGTGTCGTCAACGTCGCGATCGAGGGACAGTTCCTGCTCGGCGCATTCACGGCGACGATCCTCGGCTCTCTCACGCACAACCCGTTCGTGGGTCTCATCGGTGCGATGCTGGGCGGCATCCTGATCTCGCTCGTGCTGGGCGCGTTCGCGATCAAGTACCTCGTCGACCAGGTCATCGTCGGCGTGGTCCTCAACGTCTTCGCCTCGGGCCTGACCGGCTTCCTGTATCAGGGCGTGCTCGCGCCGAACGCGCAGACGCTGAACAGCCCTACCCGGTTCTCGCTGATCAAGATCCCGGTCCTGGGCGATATCCCCGTGATCGGCCCTGCTCTGTTCAACCAGACCTTCCTCGTCTACCTGATGTACGTCGTGGTCGCGCTGGTGGCCTGGGGCATGTACCGCACCCGCTGGGGCCTGCGCGTGCGCGCCGTCGGCGAGCACCCGCACGCGGCGGACACCGTCGGTATCAAGGTGAACCCGACGCGGTTCTGGAACCTGCAGCTCGCCGGAGCGATCGCCGGCATCGGCGGCGCCTACTTCACCCTGGTCTCGGTGCCGCAGTTCACCAAGGACATGACGGCGGGGCTCGGTTTCATCGCGCTCGCCGCGGTGATCTTCGGGCGCTGGGATCCGGTGCGCGCGGCGCTCGCTGCGCTGCTGTTCGGTTTCGCGACGAACCTGCAGAACCTGCTCGCGGTGCTGCGCACGCCCATCCCCGGCGAGTTCATGCTGATGCTGCCGTACGTGGTGACGATCCTCGCGGTCGTCGGGTTCGTGGGGCAGATCAAGGCCCCCGCGGCCGACGGCAAGCCGTACATCAAGTCCTAGGAGGGCGTTTCATGGACATCGACTGGGATGAGCTGCGCCGCGTCGCCGACGAAGCACAGCACAAGGCTTACGCGCCGTACTCGCACTACCGCGTGGGCGCTGCCGCGCTCGTCGACGACGGACGGATCGTCTCCGGCTGCAACGTCGAGAACGCCTCCTACGGCGTCACCCTGTGCGCCGAGTGCGCGATGGTGGGCGATCTGTTCATGTCGGGCGGAGGACGCCTCGTCGCGTTCCTCTGCGTGAACGGCGAGGGCGACACGATCATGCCGTGCGGCCGCTGCCGGCAGCTGCTGTACGAGCACTCCGCGCCGGGGATGCTGCTGGAGACGGTGTCCGGGATCAGGACCATCGACGAAGTGCTGCCCGACGCGTTCGGGCCGAGAGATCTGGAGAACGTCCGATGAGTGCGGTCGAGCCTTTCGACGCGGTGGATGTCATCCGTGCCAAGCGCGACGGCGGGACCGTGCCCGAGCCGGCACTGCGCTGGATGGTCGACGCCTACACGCGCGGCTACGTCACGGATCCGCAGATGGCCTCGTTCGCGATGGCGGTCTTCCAGCGCGGCATGGAGCGCGACGAGATCCGCGTGCTCACCGACGCCATGATCGCGTCCGGGGAGCGGATGAGCTTCGCCGCCCTCGGCAAGAAGACCGTCGACAAGCACTCCACGGGCGGCGTGGGAGACAAGATCACGCTCCCGCTGGCCCCGCTCGTGGCCTGCTTCGGCGTGGCGGTGCCGCAGCTGAGCGGCCGTGGGCTCGGCCACACCGGCGGCACCCTGGACAAGCTCGAATCGATCCCCGGCTGGCGTGCCGCACTCAGCAACGAGGAGATGTTCGCGCAGCTGCAGGGTGACGTGGGCGCGGTGATCTGCGCGGCCGGATCCGGTCTCGCTCCCGCCGACAAGAAGCTCTACGCGCTGCGCGACGTCACCGGCACGGTCGAGGCGATCCCGCTGATCGCCTCGAGCATCATGTCCAAGAAGATCGCCGAGGGCACCGACGCGCTGGTGCTGGACGTGAAGTTCGGATCCGGCGCCTTCATGCAGGACATCGATCGCGCTCGCGAACTCGCCCGCACCATGGTGGCGCTCGGCACCGACTCCGGTGTGCAGACCACCGCGCTCCTCACGGACATGAACGTGCCGCTGGGCCTCGCGATCGGCAATGCGAACGAGGTCCGCGAATCGGTCGAGGTGCTCGCCGGAGGCGGCCCCGCGGACATCCGCGAGCTCACGATCGCGCTCGCCCGGGAGATGCTGGCGCTCAGCGGACAGCCCGACGCCGACGTGGAGAAGGCGCTGGACGACGGCCGCGCGATGGACTCGTGGAAGGCCATGATCCGGGCGCAGGACGGCGACCCCGATGCGGCTCTGCCGACCGCACGCGAGACGCACACCGTGACCGCCGCATCGGACGGATTCGTGACCCGCATGGACGCGCTGCCGTTCGGCATCGGCGCCTGGCGCCTGGGAGCGGGCCGCGCCCGCGCGGAGGACGCGGTGGTGTTCGCCGCGGGCATCGACCTGCACGTGAAGCCCGGCGATGCCGTGCGCGCCGGCGACCCGGTGTTCACGCTGTCCGCCGACGACGCGGCGCGGTTCGACCGTGCGCTGGAGGCGGTGGACGGCGCGTGGGAGATCGGCGCAGAGCACATCGAGCGCGCGCCCCTCGTGCGCGAGCGCATCACGGCCTAGGCTGATTCCGGGCGCGGCGTCTGCGCGGCGCCCTGTCCGGTTCCTCTCGGAACATCCCTGACGATTCCCATCGATCGACCGCTGAGGAAGGATCTGTCATGCCCATCGACGCGAACGGCGACCTGGAGGTCGAGGGTCTGTCCCTTCGGAGCCTCCCCAAGGTCTCGCTGCACGATCACCTCGACGGCGGAGTGCGCCCCGCCACGATCATCGAGCTCGCTGACGCGGCGGGGATCGAACTGCCGCACACCGACCCGACCGGGCTCGCGATGTGGTTCCGCACCCAGGCGTCGGCCGGATCCCTGGTCGATTACCTGAAGACGTTCGACGTCTCCCTCTCCGTGATGCAGAGCGCGGAGAACCTGCGCCGCATCTCGCGCGAGTTCGTCGAGGACCTGGTGCGCGACGGCGTCGTGTACGGCGAGGTGCGCTGGGCGCCCGAGCTGCACCTCGCGAACGGACTCAGCCTGCAGCAGGCGGTCGACGCCGTGCAGGACGGCATCGACGAGGCGGAGGACGCCGCGGAGAGCCGCGGCAAGAGCATCCGGGTGGGACAGCTGCTCTCCGCGATGCGTCAGACCGAGCGTGTGCGCGAGATCGCCGAACTCGCCGTCGCCAACAGGGATCGCGGCGTGGTCGGCTTCGACACCGCGGGCCCCGAGGCGGGGTACCCGTCCTCGCGCTACCGGGAGACCTTCGAGTACCTGGCCGGGCAGATGTTCCCCACGACCGTGCACGCGGGCGAGGCTGCGGGACCGGACTCGATCCGCTCCGCGCTGGTCGACGGCCGCGCGCTGCGCCTCGGTCACGGCGTGCGGATCGCCGAGGATCTGGAGATCGTCAACCGCGACGGCGAGGAGGTGCAGGTCCGCTTCGGCGATCTGGCGCGCTGGGTGCGCGACCGGGAGATTCCGCTCGAGCTCTCGCCGTCGTCCAACCTGCAGACCGGCGCGATCGCCGCCTGGGGGACCGAGTTCGCGGACCATCCGTTCGATCTGCTCTACCAGCTGGGCTTCGCGGTGACCGTGAACGTCGACAACCGCACGATGAGCGCGACCTCGCTGACGCGGGAGATGGCGCTGCTCGTCGACGCGTTCGGCTACGACCTCGAGGACCTCGAGTCCTTCCAGTTCAACGCCGCCGCCGGTGCGTTCCTCCCCGTCGAGGAGCGGGAGGAGCTGGTCGAGCTGATCGCCGAGGGCTTCGATGAGTGAAGCCCCCGATGCGGGGCGGGTCGCCGTCGTCGGGGCGGTGTCGTGGAACACGATCGTGCTGCTGGACCGGCTGCCGGAGCCGACGCCGCACATGCAGTTCGCGGAGGCGGACTGGCAGACGGTCGGCGGAACGAGCGCCGGCAAGGCGCTGAGTCTGCACGGACTCGGGCGCGCCGTGTCCCTGCGCGCGCGGGTCGGCCGCGACGCGGCGGGACTGCGGATCCGCGATGCGCTCGGAAGAGCCGGGGTGCCCCTGCTGGGCCTCCGCGAGGCCACCGTCTCCGAACGCCATCTGAACCTCATGACGGATGCCGGCGAGCGGGTCTCGGTGTTCCTGTCATCGCCCGAGCTCGCCCCGGGGTGGGAGGACCTCGCCGGCGATGAGCCCGCGCTCGCCGGCGCCGCCGCGATCGTGCTCGACCTCTCCGCCGAGGGGCTCGCCGCGATCGACGAGGCGCGCACGGCCGGGGCCCCGATCTGGGTCGATCTGCACGACTACGACGGAACCGCGACGTTCCACCGGCCATTCGTCGCCGCTGCGGACGTGATCTTCTGCAACGCCGACCGGCTTTCGGATCCCGAGGGCTTCCTGCGCGACTGCATCGACGCGGGGGCCTCCCTCGCCGTCTGCACGCTCGGGGCCGACGGCGCGATCGCCGTCGACGGCGAAGGCGCGCTGCATCGCGTGGCGGCGGTGCCGGTCGACGTCGTCGACACCAATGGCGCCGGCGATGCCTTCTTCGCCGGCGTGCTCGATGCGACGCTGGCGGGCCATGCGGTGGACGACGCGCTGGCGGCCGGCGCCGCGAACGCCGCGCGGACGCTGCGCTCCCGGCATCTGCACCCGCTGCTCGACGATGTCCTCGCCTGAGCCGGCGGGCCAGGCCCCTGATGCCGGGGCCGGTGGTCGTCACCTGCCCAGCGCCTGGCCGCCCCTGCTGCTCGCGATCGTGTTGGAGGTCAGTGCGACGCTCAGCCTGCGAGCGGTGTCGACGGGCGGATCCTGGTGGTGGCTGTGCGTGGTCGTGCTCGGGTACGGCGGGTCGTTCTGGCTGCTCGGGATCGTGCTCACCCGCGGCATGCCCGTGGGCGTGGCCTACGGCATCTGGTCCGCGATCGGCGTGGCGCTCACCGCGCTCGCTGCGGCGGCGCTGTTCGCCGAGGCGCTGAGCCCGCTCTCCCTCGTCGGGCTCGGGGTGATCATCGCCGGCGTGCTGCTCGCCGAGTTGGGCACCAGGCACGCCCGCGGAGATACCGGGAGCGCCTCATGACCTGGCTGCTGCTGCTCGGCGCGATCGCCTCCGAAGTGACCGCCACCCTGAGCCTGCGCGCCTCCGAGGGCTTCCGCCGCCGTCGCCACATCCCGGCCATCGTCCTGGGCTACCTGGCCTCTTACGTGCTGCTGGGTGCGGTGCTGGCGCTGGGCATGCCGGTCGGCATCGCGTACGCGGTCTGGGCGGCGCTCGGCGTCGCCGCCACCGCCGTCCTCGGGCGCGTCCTGTTCCGCGATCACATCTCGGTCATGACCGCGATCGGTCTCGCCGTGATCGTCGGCGGCGTGATCCTGGTCGAAGCCGGCGCGCACTGACGCCGGGGCCCACGGACCGGGCGGCGTAGAGTGCGAGGCATGGCCATCCGCATGGACAACGTCGGCATCGCCGTCCGGGACCTCGAAGCGACCATCTCCTTCTTCACCGACCTCGGCCTCACCGTGCTGGGACGCGACACCGTCTCGGGCGAATGGGCAGACATCGCCGTCGGGCTCGACGGCAATCACGCGAGGATCGCGGTGCTGCAGACGCCGGACGGGAACGGGCGCGTGGAGCTGTTCGAGTACATCCGCCCCGACGCGATCGAGACCGAGCCGACGCTCCCGAACGAGATCGGCATGCACCGCATTGCGTTCGCCGTCGACGACATCGACGAGGCGCTCGCGATCGCCGCCCGGCACGGCTGCTTCCCGCTGCGGGGCGTGGCGAACTATCAGGACGTGTACAAGCTGACCTACCTCCGCGGACCCAGCGGCATCCTGGTGATGTTCGCCCAGGACCTGCGGGCATCCTGACAAGTGGCGGAAGTCGACGGGAACGAATCGGTCTCAGCACGCGGTGACATCTTGCCCCGCGTGTTCCGCGCTCGCTAGCCTCACCGAGGGGGGTCGCGAGAAGAGGAGCGGCATGGCGCCCGCAAGGAACAGGACCGGTGCTGCGCGCCGGGGATCGCCGTTGATCGCCGCCTCGGTGACACTGCTGATGGTCGGTGCCGTGGCGGGGTGCTCGGCGCCGCCGCAGGGCGGACAGCCGGTGCACGTGCAGACCGGGGCGGCGCCGAACCAGGACGTGATGCCGCTGTACACCGATCGCGCGACCGCCGTCGCCGCCGCACTGAAGAAGCTCCCGGCGCACGTCGCCGACGCGCTCAAGCGCACCGGTGTCCCCGGCGCCACGGTCGCCGTGGTCTCGAAGGGGAAGACCGTGTATGAGGGGGCGTTCGGAGTGCGTGACAAGCGCACCGGAGCCCCGGTCGACGTCAAC
This sequence comes from Microbacterium sp. 01T413_2, assembly GCF_056398985.1. Classification (NCBI taxonomy): domain Bacteria; kingdom Bacillati; phylum Actinomycetota; class Actinomycetes; order Micrococcales; family Microbacteriaceae; genus Microbacterium; species Microbacterium sp. 01T413_2. The sequence goes on along the minus strand of NZ_JBFTQL010000008.1, from coordinate 36,984 downwards.
ACACTGTTCATGATCGCGTCGATGTCGAAGCCGATCTCGGCCACGATCGTCGCGCGGGCGATGACCGAGGATCCGAGCATCACCTGGAGCACCCCGATCAAGGATCTGATGCCGTCTATGACGTTCAACGATCCGTACGTCACGGCGAACGCGACGATCGGCGACGCCTTCGCGCACCGCACCGGCATCCCGACCGGCGGCGGCGACGAGCTCGAAGATCTCGGCTTCGACCGCGACTACATCCTGGCGCACCTGAACCAGATCCCGCTCGCGCCCTTCCGCACGACGTACCAGTACTCGAATTTCGGGCTCACCACCGGCGCGGTGGCCGTCGCCGCCTCCCGGCACGAGACCTGGGAGCAGACGGCGAAGGAGCTGCTGTTCGACCCGCTCGGGATGACCTCCACCACCTCCTCGCATGCCGAGTTCCTCGCCACGCGCGACCGGGCCGTGCAGCACGCGCGGATCGGGGCGGGCGACTTCGAGCCGCTGTTCGACCGCGACCCCGATGCGGAGGCGCCGGCCGGCGGCGTGGCGTCGACGGCGGGGGACGTGGCCAAGTGGATGGCGGTGGTCCTGGACGACGGCAAACTCGCCGGAAAGGACTTCATCGATCCCGCGCCGCTCACCCAGGCGTTCTCGGCGCAGATCGTGAACTCCCGGAACAGCGCGCTCGACCAGCGGCCCGGGCACTACGGATTCGGCAGCAACGTCGGGTCGGGCGCCGGCGGACGGGTCGTGCTGAGCCACTCCGGCGGGTTCGAGCTCGGTACCGCGACCGCCGAGGCGATGGTCCCGGATCTCGACCTGGGCATCGTCGTGCTCACGAACGGGGCGCCCATCGGCGTGCCGGAGGCGGTGAACCAGCAGTTCCTCGACGATGTGCTCTACGGGGCGCAAACGCGCGACTGGGTGAAGGCGTACGGTGGCGTCTTCGCGCATTACAACGCTCCTGTCGGCGACCTGGCCGGCGAGAAGCCGCCGGCCGGCGCTGCGCCGCAGGCACCGGACGCCGACTATGTCGGCACCTACACGAGCCCGTACCTCGGCACCCTCACGATCACGTCCTCCGGCGGAAAGCTGCACGGGGCGATGGGGCCCACGGGCGGTTACACGTTCGACATCGACCCGTGGGACGGAGACACCCTGTCGTTCGCGCCGACAGGGGAGGGCGCGCCTCCGGGATCCCTCTCCTCGGCCGTGTTCACGCGTGCGGGCGGGGCCGTGCACGGCGTGACGCTGGCGTACTTCGACAAGTTCGCGCAGGTGCCGCAGCCGTCGGGCCTCGGGGTGTTCACGAAGACCGGCTGAAGGGCCGCCGCGTGGCGACGGTCAGCCGGTGTGCACGACGTCCGGGTGCGTGCGCAGGTACTCCTCGAACGCCTCGGCCGAGGTGAGTCGCGGCGTGTAGCCGAACTCGTGCTTCAGGCGATCGTTGCGCAGCACCGGCCGGTATCGCAGGAAGCGGATCTTCTCCGGACCGTGCTGCGTCAGGCGCAGGGCGCCGCCGACCGCGAGGGCTATCGCCAGAAGCGGCGCCGGGATCGTCAGCAGCGGCTTGCGCAGCCGACGAGCGATCTGCGGCACGGTCAGAGCCCCGTCGCCCGCCACGTTGTAGATGCCGGCGGGCCCGTCGCCCAGCGCCGCACGCACCATCGCCGCGGCCACGTCGTCGACCCAGACGAACACGAAGGGGGAGTCGGATCCGGCGATGTGCAGGATCCGCTTCGCATCCCACAGTGCCGTGATCTGGTTGCGCACGGTGGGTCCCAGGATCGTGCCGATCCGGAAGACGACCTGCTCCAGCGCCGGATGCGTGGTGCGCGCAGCCGCGAGCATCTCCTCGACCATGCGCTTGTGCCGCGAATAGGGGAACTCGTCGTTGCCGCGCAGCGCGTCGGTCTCGTCGATCCAGTCCGGATTGTCGGGATGGTACCCGTACGCGGCGCCCGAACTCGAGACCACGAGGCGGCGCACACCGGACTCCACGCATGCGGCCAGCACATTGGAGGAGCCCTGGACGTCGACGCGGAACTCGCCCTGCACGTCGCGGCCGGGGTTGACGATCGCGGCGAGGTGCACGACCGTGTCGACGCGATGCCGGCGCAGCAGCTCGGGCAGCCCGAGCGGATCCGTGACGTCCACGGAGACCGAGACGACACCGGGCACCTCGGATTCGCGGAGGTCGCCGCAGATCACGACGTCGACATCGGGGTGGTCGGTGAGGAGGCTGGTGACCCTGGTGCCGAGGAAGCCGGCGCCGCCGGTGACCATGACGCGTCTCATCACTCTCCTGCCCGGACGGCTCTGCGGGAGTCATCGCCGGTGCGCGATCCCGTGCGGCGCGTGGTGTGCATGCCCCAGAGCGTAGCGACACATTCGAAGGTCATCGCCTTGCTCTCCCCGATGCCGTCGGCGCCGGGCCGTCGGCCAGGGCGGCCTTCTCGGTGCGCACGGCGCGCCGGTAGGCGTCCTTATTGACGTAATACGACATGCGCGCGAGTCCGAGGTAGCGGTATCCGCCGGTGAGGTCGGGCCAGGAGCCGGTCGCGACCCGCTCCCGGAACGCCGCAGCGCGGGCCGGATCCGCGCTCTCCGCGGCGAGGTACGCGGCGATCAGCTCGGCCTGCTCGTAGCGGCCCTGCCAGCCGATGCCGCTGGCCTCGATCATGCCCATCATGTACAGGCCGTTGAACGACGGCGGGAACACGTTCAGGAACAGCCGGGGCGAGGCACCCGTCCAGTTCAGGTGCTCCCGGTCGACGAACGGGTAGTCCAGGGCGTAGCCGGTCGCGAGCAGGACGAGGTCGTAGTCGCCTGCCGTGCCGTCGCGAAAGCGCACGGTGCGTCCGTCGAACCGATCGACGTCTGCGCGGATCCGCAGATCGCCCTGACCGAGATGGTTCAGCACGAGGGTGTTCACGATGGGGTGCGACTCGTAGATGCGGTAGTCGGGCTTGGGGAAGCCGAAGCGCACGGGGTCGCCGGTGAACGCCCGCAGCACCCGGGAGTCGATCGCCTGCTTGAGGCGTGCCGGCAGCGGCCTGCCCTGGTTGAGGGTGTCGCTGGGGCGGCCGAAGAGGTAGCGCGGCACGAAGTAGTAGCCGCGACGCACGCTCATGTCGACGCCGGCCGCGTGGTGCACGGCGTCCACCGCGATGTCGCAGCCGGAGTTGCCGGCGCCGATGATGAGCACCCGCCTGCCGGCGAGTTGCGCCGGATCCTTGTAGGCGCTGGTGTGCATGATCTCGCCCGTGAACTCTCCGGGGAAGGCCGGGACGTTCGGTGCGGCGAGCGTGCCGTTCGCGAGGATGACGCCGTCGTGGCGCCGGACGACGGACTCGGTCCCGCCGTCGTCGCCCCGTGCCGTGGCGTGCAGGATCCAGCCGTCGCCGTCGCGCTCTAGTCGGTCCGCCCTGATGCCGAACCGGAACCGCTCACGCAACCCGAAGGCGTCGGCGTACTCGTCGAAGTACCGCTTGAGCACGCGATGGCCGGGGTAGTCGACGTCGCTGTCCATCGGGAATTCGGTGAACTCCGTCGTGGTGCGTGACGAGATCAGGTGCGCCGAGGAGTACACCGTGCTGCGAGGGTTCGTGATGTCCCAGAGCCCGCCGACGCCATGCGAGGCCTCGTATCCTGTGGCGTCGATGCCGGTCTTCTGCAGCGCGCGCATCACGGCGAGTCCGGAGGGGCCGGCGCCGATCACGGCATATGACTTCGTCGTCATGCTCTCCTCATTCGCGCGCGGCGTGCCGGGTGCTCAGCGCCGACGATCGAGCCGCGCGTCGAGGCTGTTACGGACCGCGGGCCACTCGTGGGGAAGGATCGAGTACACCACCGTGTCGCGGAAGGCGCCGTCGGCCCCGATGCGGTGGTTGCGCAGGATCCCGTCCAGCTTCGCCCCGAGCCGCTCGATCGCCGCGCGGGACTGCCGGTTGTGGAAGTGCGTGCAGAACTGCACGCGGATCGCGTCGCAGTGCTCGAAGGCGTGCCCCAGCAGCAGGCGCTTGGCGGAGGGGTTCACGGCCGTGCCGTGCACCTCGGGCGACAGCCACGTGTAGCCGATCTCGACGGTGCGGTTCGGCTGGTCGATGTCGCAGAACGTCGTCATGCCGACCGCGCGCCCGGTGTCCAGCCGCACGATCGCGAACGGGTTCATGGCGCCCTCGGCGGCCAGCGCGCGGCGACGGGCGATCTCCGTGGGCACGCCTTCGGCGGACGGAACGGAGGTATACCAGCGGTCCTCGAGCCCTGCGGTCGCGGCGGCGAGATCGTCGGCGTGCTCGGGGGCGAGCGGCTCCAGTCGGACGAAGTCGTTCTCGAGGGTGACGGCGGCGAGGAAGTCCATGGCTCGAGCGTATCCGGCGGCGAGATCTGTCCCGGACCGCAGGGCGCTGTTGCTACCGGTCCTGGTGACGGGCGACCTCGTCGCGCACGGCTGCGAACAACGGATGCCCGGCGTCGAGACCGGTCACCTCGACGGTGAAAGCGTCGGCGTCCAGGGTGCGCAGCAGCTCCTGCAGCCGAACGGCCTCCTCGTCCTCGGGCGCGTCGAAGGAGAGCGCGGCGCCGACCGCGGCGACGAGCGCCGCCGTGCCGAGGCCGCGCTCGGCGGCCTGTGCCGCCGGGCCGATGAACCGCTCGTGCCGGGAGAGCTTGCGCAGCGGCTGCCGGCCGACCCGGCGCACCGTATCGGGGAGGAGGGGGTTGCGGAACCGGTCCAGGATCTTCGCGCGGTACTCGGCGAGCTCGGCCGGATCCAGCCCGTGCACCGCGGACAGCACGCTCGACGTCTCCTGCAGCGCCGCATCGACGGCCGCTGCGGTCGCGGGATCCTCGAGTGCCTCGGCGATCGTGATCGCGCCGGCGCGCTCGCCGAAGTACGCGGTCGCGGCGTGACCCGTGTTGACGGTGAACAGTTTGCGCTCGATGTACGGGGCGAGATCGGCCACGAGATGGGCGCCCGGGATGTGCGGCGGGTCGTCGCCGAACGGCCCGCTCTCGATGGCCCACTCGAAGTAGGGCTCGACCGTCACGTCCACGCCCTGACCGGGCGCCTGCGCCGGGACGATCCTGTCGACGGCGGTGTTCGCGAAGACCGCGCGGGCGAGGAGGGCGGGTGCGTCCTCGCCCGCCGCGGTGGCGATCTCCGTGCGCAGCAGATCGGTGGCGCCGATCGCGTTCTCGCACGCCATGATCTGCAGCGGAGCCCGGCCCGCATCGCGCAGTCGCAGCCCCGACACGATCGTCGGCGCTACGAACCGCAGTACGGTCACCCCGACCGCGGTCGTGACGACGTCGGCGGTCGCGACGGCGGAGGCCGCCGCCTCGGGATCGGTGCGGCTGTCGACCGCACGGTAGCCCGTGACGACGTGGTCGACGCCCCCGGGACCCGCCTCGTGCACGGTGTACTCCGGCGCCGCGTTGATCGCGTTCACGAGATCGGCGGCCACGTCCGAGAACACCAGGTCGTACCCGCCCTCGTGCAGCAGCAGGCCGACGAAGCCGCGGCCAATGTTGCCCGCGCCGAAGTGCACCGCGACGGGCATCAGCCGTTCACCTCCGCGAGCATGCCGTACAGCTCTTCTGCGGACCCTGCGGCGGTGAGGCGGGCGACGTCATCCTCGTCGGAGAACAGGATCGCGATCTGCGACAGGATCTCCAGGTGCTCGTCGCCGCGCCCGGCGATGCCGATCACGAACGTCGCGGGGTCTCCTGCCCAGTCCACGCCGCCGTCGTAGCGCACGACGCAGAGCGCGGAGGCGAGGATCTCGTTCTTGGCCTCGTTCGTGCCGTGCGGGATGGCGAGTCCATTGCCCATGTACGTCGACACGGTCTGCTCGCGCTGCCGCATGGCGTCGAGGTAGGCGGGCGTCACCGCGCCGGCCGCGACCAGGAGGCCCGCCGCCTCCTGCAGCGCCTCCTCCTGGGTGGCGGAACCGGTGTGGATACGGACGCGATCGGGGGTCAGGATGCTCATCTCGGGATTCCTCTCGTTCGGTTCTCGCGGTCGGGATCAGGCGTCGCCGTCGTGCTGCTTGCGGACGAGCTCGACGACCTCGTCGTACTTCGGCGAGTTCATGAAGTTGTCGACGGAGACGTGCGTCGCATCGCCGTTGCGCGCCCTGGCGCGGTCGGTCAGCTGCTGCTGGGTGACGATGAGGTCCTCCGTGCCGTCGAGGTTCGCGATGGCCTTGTTCGCGACATCGACGTCGGCGATGCCGGCCTTCTTGAACTTGTTGCGCAGCACGCTCGCGCCCATCGCGGAGGAGCCCATGCCGGCGTCGCACGCGAAGACGATGGTGGAGATCCGGCGATTCGTGGCGACGGCGGACGGCGCGGACGCGGTCTGCTGGCGCAGTCCCGCGAGCGCTGCCGACTCCTTGCCCTTGTTCGCCTCGGTCTGCGCGATCGCCGCGGCGAGATCGCCGGCGCCCTCGGTGGCGAGATCACGACGACGGGTGCGCAGCAGGAACACGGCCGAGACCAGGAACGAGACCGTGGCCGCGAGCACGACGGACAGATACACGACGAGCAGATTCCCGACCCCGGCCGGAGCGGCGGCGAGCGTGACGGCGATGATCGATCCCGGTGCGGCGGGGAACTTCAGACCGCCGCCGAAGATCGCGTTCGTCGCCACGCCGGTCATGCCTCCGGCGATCGCGGCCACGAGCAGGATCGGCTTCATGAGCACGTACGGGAAGTAGATCTCGTGGATGCCGCCGAAGAACTGGATGATGATCGCGCCCGGCGCGGTCGCCTTCGCCTCGCCGATGCCGAAGAAGGTGAAGGCCAGCAGGATGCCGAGTCCCGGGCCGGGGTTCGCCTCGATGAGGAACAGGATCGACTTCCCGGCCTGGCTCGCCTGCTGGATCCCCAGCGGCGTGAACACACCGTGGTTGATCGCGTTGTTCAGGAACAGCACCTTGGCGGGCTCGACGATGATCGAGAGCAGGGGGAGCAGGCCGTTCGCGACCAGCCAGGCCACGATCGTTCCGAGGAACGCGCTGACCGCGGAGATCACGGGACCGAATCCGAAGAAGCCGGCGATTGCGAGGATCATGCCGAGGATGCCCGCCGAGAAGTTGTTCACGAGCATCTCGAATCCGGGCCGGATCTTGCCGTCCCAGAGCCGGTCCATCTGCTTGGTGATCCAGCCGGCCAGCGGCCCCATGATCATCGCGCCGAGGAACATCGGGATCGTGGTGCCCACGATCACGCCCATGGTCGCGATCGTGGCGACCACGCCGCCGCGCTCGCGGTAGACCATCCGTCCGCCGGTGTTGGCGATCAGCAGCGGCAGCAGGTAGGTGATCATCGGCCCCACCAGACCCACGTACTGGCTGAACGTCTTGCCGTCGGGATCCTGCGCGAGGGTGGTCATCGCATGCTGCCAGCCAACCTTGCTGACGTCTCCGAATCCACCGAGCATGTCGGCGACGGGATGCCAGTTGCCCAGCCAGCCCACGGCGATGAAGAACGAGGTGATGAAGCCCCACGCGATGAACGCGGGGATGTTCGGCATGATCATGCCGGAGAGGAAGGTGCCGAAGCGCTGGACCGCGACGCGCGCGGATCCCGGCTGCTTGGCAGTTGTTGACGTCGTCGTCATGATGTGACTTTCTGTGTGTGTGGGGGGATTGCTGCGGGAGGGGTTCAGCCTGCGGCGTGAGCGGCCGCACGAGCGGATGTCGCGTCGTCCGCGGCCAGGGCGGCTGCGGCGATGCGCCGGGCGTCGTCGAGCGTCCGCTCTGCCAGGGCGCGGCGGACATCGGCGAGTGCCGAGGGCGCCATCGACAGGGATCCGACGCCGAGGCCGACGAGCACCACGGCGAGCAGGGGGTCGGCGGCGGCCTCGCCGCAGACCCCGACGGGCTTTCCGAGCTCGCGGCCGGCGCGGCCGACCTCGGCGACGAGGCGCAGTACGGCAGGGTGCCAGGGATCCTGGAACGAGGCCACGGAGCCGAGCAGGCGATCGGCGGCCATCGTGTACTGCGTCAGGTCGTTCGTCCCGATGGAGGCGAAGTCCGCGTGGGCGAGCAGACGGTCGGCGAGGAGCGCGGAGGAGGGGACCTCGACCATGATGCCAGCGGTGCGAAGGCCGTACTCGCGGGCGAGCGCCGTGAAGTACGCGGTCTCCTCGACAGTCGCGACCATCGGGGCCATGACCCAGAGATCCGCCTCGGTCTCGGCGTCCGCCTCCGCGAGGGCGGTCAGCTGCTCGCGCAGGATGTCCTCGCTGGCGCGGAGTGCGCGAAGCCCCCTGAGGCCGAGGGCCGGGTTCTCCTCGTGCGCGTCGTTGAGGAAGGGCAGAGGCTTGTCCGCACCTGCATCGAGCACGCGCACGACGACCTTGCGACCCGGGAAGGCCGCGAGGAGCTCGCGGTAGGCCTCTCGCTGCACCGATACGGTGGGCGCGTGCGTCGCCGAGAGGAACAGGAACTCGGTGCGGAACAGGCCGACCCCCTCCGCGCCCCTGGCCGCAGCGTCCACGGCGTCGCCGGGCTTTCCGAGGTTCGCGAGCAGTGCGATCGGGGTGCCGTCGGCGAGTGCGCCGGGCGAGGCCGGTGCAGCATCCACGGCCTTCCGCTCGGCCGCGCGCTCGGCGGCGCGCGCGAGCTCCTCGGCACTCGGGCCGGTGACCACCGTGCCCGCCGCGGCATCCACGATCACCGTCTCGTCGTCGGCGAGGGAGACCGCGTCGACCGCACCGACGAGGGCGACGATGCCCTTCTCGCGGGCCAGGATCGCGGTGTGCGAGGTCGGGCCGCCATCCGTCGTGATGAGCGCGAGCACCTGGTCCAGGTCAAGCAGCGCCGTATCGGCAGGGGCGAGGTCGCGCGCGACGAGGACGAAGGGGTGACCGGGTTCCGGGACGCCGGGGGCCGGGACCCCGCGCAGGCGCGCCAGAACGCGCTGGGCGATGTCGTCGAGGTCGGCGGCGCGTTCGCCGAGGTAGCCGCCGACAGCCTCGAGCGAGGCGCGGAAGCCCGCGAACGCATCGTGCACGGCCCACTCGGCAGTGGCTCCTGCAGCGACCCGCTCCTCGACCTCGTCGGCGAGCGTCGGATCCTCGGCGATCATCGCCTGCGCCTCGAGAACCTCGCGCGCGGTGCCGTCGACGGCCTCGGCGCGCCGGTTCAGATCGGCGGCGACGTACGAGATCGCCTCTGCGACCCTGGCGCGCTCGACCTCGGCGCCGACGCCGCTCGGCGTGTTCTCCGGGGCGGGCAGGGGCTCGGCCATCCGTCGGACGGGGCCCGTCGCGACGCCCTGGCCGATCCCGACCCCGCGGAGGATGGCCATCAGACCGTGCCCTCGTCGTGGTCGGTGACGAGCAGCTCGGCGAGCCTGTCGAGGGCGGCCTCCGCGCCATCGCCTTCGGCGGAGAGGGTGGCATAGTCGCCCTGCTCGAGGCCGAGTGCGATGACGCCGAGGATGCTGGCGGCGTTGACCGCTTTGCCGGCGTCTTTCGCGATCGTCACCGGAATGCCGGTCTCCTTCGCGGCCTGCGCGAAGATCTTCGCGGGACGGGCGTGCAGCCCGTGTGAGGAGCCGATGCGGACGGTGCGGGACAGAGCGGTCATGGCGTTCCTTTCGGTGCGGAGTCGGCGGCGACCACGAACGCGTGGATGCGGCTGCCGTCGAGGTCGGTGAAGGCGTCCTCGGGAAGCACGACGACCCGGGCGCGGGGCGCCCTCCGGCCGATCTCCTCCGCGAGCGCGGCGATGTGAGGTCCCAGCAGGATGAGGTCGGCGAACGGATCCGCGCCGTCGACGGGCGCCGCGGCGACCTCCCAACCGGAGCCCGCGGCGAGTGCCGCGCGGCGGAGTCGTGCGGCCACGAAGGTACTGGATGCACCCGCGCCGCAGATGACCTGGATCCTCATCGATTCGTTCCTCCTGCCGTCATTGTTCGACGCGGGCTAGAACCGCCGCCACCAGGATCTCTTCCGCCCGGGCGGAACGAGGGCACCCGAGCCCGACGGTCCCGATGCTGGCATCATGAGGATGACCGTGCGGTGCGCGGGGGACGGTGAAGGGACAACGGGTGTCTACTCGACGGCAGGACCGGCTGCTGAGTGTGCTGCTGCGCGAGGACTCGTGGATGACCGGTCCGAGATTGGCCGATCTGCTCGGCGTCACGCCCCGCAGCATCCGCGCGTACGTGACCGCCCTCAATGCGCGTGTGCCGGACGGCGATGCCGTCATCTCGGGTGCGGCGGGCTACCGTGCCGGCGCCTCGGCGCGGGCTGCACTCGCCGCCAAGGCGGGGGCGGACTCGACGCCGCGGGCGCGGTTGCATGGACTGGTCCGCGCGCTGCTCGACGACGAGGCCGGGATCGACGTCTTCGACACCGCCGATCGTCTGCACGTCAGCGAGGCGACGCTCGAGGCCGACCTGGTCCGGGTCCGCTCGCTGCTGGAGGGGACGCGCCTGACCCTGGAGCGCGACAGGGACGTCGTGCGGCTGCGGGGTGCGGAGCGCGACCAGCGCCGGCTGCTGAGCAGGCTCGCGCACGACGAGATGGACGCGGCGGACTTCCCGGTGGACCCGTTCCGCCTCGCGCTCGCCGGGGGCGCCATCCCGCCGGAGTCGGTGGCCCCCTTCAAGGACGCGCTGGTCGCGGCGCTGGGCGGACTCGGCTACTACGTCAACGAGCTTGCGATCGCGGATGTGCTGCTGCACATCGCCATCGCCGCGGATCGCGTCGCCTCGGGTCGTGAGCTGGAGGGGGCGGACCGCGCGGACGCCGCCGATTCCGCGATGGGGACCGTCTCGGACGCGATCCAGAGGCTGTCGCGTGAACAGCTCGGGATCGCGCTGGGCGCGGGGGATCTCACGCACCTCGCCCGCCTCGTGCTCACCCGGATCGTCACGCCGGGCGGCGCGGATCTGGCGAATCTCGCGCGCGCAGGGCTCGACGCGGAGGTCGAGGCGGCGGTGCGCGCCGAGGTCGTGCAGGCGTCGTCGGACTATCAGGTGGACCTGGTGGACGACGCGTTCATCCTGCGCCTCGCCCTGCACGTGCAGAACCTGCTCCGGCGCGCGCAGGAGGAGTCGCGTGCGCGCAACCCCCTGACCCGGTCGTTGAAGGCGGCGTACCCGATGATCTTCGACGTCGCCGTCTCGGTGGTCAGCGGGCTGCAGGAACGACTCGGACTCCGTGCCGACGACGACGAGATCGCATACGTGGCGATGCACATCGGCGGCCGGCTGGAGCGCAGTCGCCGGGCGGAGACCCTCCTGACGGCAACGATCGTCTGTCCCGGCTACTACGAGCTGCACGAGGTGCTGCGCTCCCGCGTCGACCACTCGCTCGGTCAGGGGATCGAGGTGGTGCGGGTGATCACGGCGGTGGATCCGCGTGAATCCGAGATCGACAGCGATCTGGTGCTCAGCACCGTTCCGCTCCCGGCGGCGGCCGATCGGGTGGTGCTGATCCAGCCGTTCCTCACGGAGACCGATGTGGAGCGCGTGCAGCAGGCGGCCGCGCGGCTGCGGCGCGCGCGTCGGCTGGCGCGCCTCCGCGAAGAGCTGTCCCGCTACTTCTCCGAGGATGCATATGTGCATCCTCTGCCGGACACCGGAGAGGAGGCGATCATCCGGCTGTTGGGCGGCCGGCTGGTCGATGCGGGCCTGATCGGCGAGGACTACATCGAGAACACGATCCAGCGGGAGAGGCTCTCATCGACCGCGTTCAGCGATGCGCTCGCGGTTCCCCACGCCCTGCAGATGACCGCGCAGCGCACCGCGATCGCGGTCGGCGTCGCCGCGGGCTCGGTCGCATGGGGGAGCGGGCGGGTGCAGGTCGTCGCGCTCGCCGCGTTCAGCGAGCAGGACCGCGACGCGTTCCAGACCGTGTTCGAGCAACTCGTCGAGGTGTTCGGCGAGGGCGACAGCGTGCAGCGGATCGTCCGAAGGGGAGGGTCTTTCGCGGGCTTCCTGGATGAGCTCGTCGCGGTGATCGACGGCTGAACCGATATCGGCGTTCAGCCGTCGACCACCGAGCGCGGTCAGCTGAGCCGGGCCAGCAGGTCGCGGATCGCGGCATCGAGACCCGCCACCGCGTCGCGGGCGGCATCGGCGGAGTCCGCCCGAGCGTCGATGTAGACCTTGAGCTTGGGCTCGGTGCCGCTCGGGCGCACGATCACGCGGGAGCCGTCGGCAAGGCGGTAGCGCAGCACATCGCCGGCGGGAGCGCCCTCGGCGGCCGTGAGGAGGTCCTCGACCGACGAGATCGCGGTCTCGCCGAAGGCGGTGGGCGGATCCTGCCGCAGCGCGGCCATGATCCGGCCGATCACGGCGACGTCATCGACGCGGATCGAGACCTGACCGCTGGCGTAATGACCCACCTCGGCCGCCACCTCCTCCAGCAGGTCGGCGAGTGTCGCCTCGCGTCCGCGCGCCTCCGCGGCGAGGCCGAGCAGAGCCACCGCGGCGGAGATGCCGTCCTTGTCGCGCACCGTCTCGGGGTTCACGAGGTAGCCCAGGGCCTCCTCGTAGCCGAACGCGATGCCCGGGGCGCGCGAGATCCACTTGAAACCGGTGAGCGTCTCGTGGAAGTCCAGTCCGTAGTGCGCCGCGACCGCGCCGAGTGCGGGGGAGGACACGAGCGAGCACGCCAGTGATGTCCCCGGGGCGGCCGGACCCTCCGCCGTGGCGGCGCGAGCGGCACGCCAGCCCAGCAGCAGACCGACTTCGTTGCCGGTGAGGCGGCGCCAGCCGCCCTCGGCAGCCGGGTCCGGGATGCCGACGGCCAGCCGGTCCGCATCGGGGTCGTTCGCGATCACGAGCTCGGCGCCCAGCGTGCGCGCCTTCGCGAACGCGAGGTCCATGGCGCCGGGCTCCTCCGGGTTGGGGAAGGAGACCGTGCGGAACGTCGGATCAGGATCGCGCTGTTCGCTCACGGTCCACGGCGCCGGGTAGCCCGCTTCGCCGATGATGCGGGAGAACGTCTCCCAGCCCACCCCGTGCATCGCGGTGTAGACCCAGCGCAGTCCCGCGGTGCCGACCGGAGCAGGGGCCACCGCGGCGGTCGCGGCGACGTACGCGTCGAGGATCCCCTCACCGGCGGTCTCGTATGCCGTGGAGCGCGGGATGCTCAGGGCATCGCCTCGATCCGCCACCTGCTGGATGTGCGCGGCGATCTCGGCGTCGGCCGGCGAGACGATCTGCGAGCCCTGGTCCGCGCCGCCGAGGTAGACCTTGTAGCCGTTGTCATTGGGGGGATTGTGGCTCGCGGTCACCATGACACCGGCGTCGGCGCCGAGGTGGCGCACGGCGAACGCGAGCACCGGGGTCGGCAGCAAGCGTGGCAGCAGGATCGCGCGCAGCCCTGCGCCGGCGAAGATCTCGGCCGAGTCCTTCGCGAAGACGCGCGAGTTCTTGCGTCCGTCGTACCCGATCACGACGGTGGGTGCCGTGCCGGGCGCCTTTTCCCGCAGATACGCGGCGAAGCCGGCGGCGGCCTGCGCCACGAGCACGCGGTTCATCCGGTTGGAGCCCGCGGCGAGCTCGCCGCGCAGGCCCGCGGTGCCGAATGCGAGACGCGCCGAGAAGCGGTCGGCGAGGTCGCCGAGCGCCGCCTCGTCACCGGATCCGGCACGCGTGATCAGGCCGGCCAGCTCGTCGCGGGTCTCCGGATCCGGATCCTGGCGCAGCCAGGCGCGCGCCTGCGTGAGCAGCGCCGCCTCCTGCCCGCTCACAGCGCCCCGATCACGCGGGCCAGCAGATCCGAGATGACGGGCTCGGCCTCGCGGCCCGCCTCGATCACCTCGGCATGGCTGAGCGGGGTCTTCTGGATGCCGGCGGCGAGGTTGGTGATGAGCGAGAAGCCGAGGATCTCCATGCCGGCCTGCCGCGCGGCGATCGCCTCGAGCGCGGTGGACATGCCGACGATGTGGCCACCGATGGTCTTCGCCATCTGCACCTCGGCCGGGGTCTCGTAGTGCGGGCCGCGGAACTGCGTGTAGACGCCCTCGTCCAGGCTCGGATCGATCGTGCGGGCGAGGTCGCGCAGCCGCGCGCTGTACAGATCCGTGAGGTCGATGAAGGTCGCGCCCTCGAGCGGCGAGTCGGCGGTGAGGTTGAGGTGGTCGCTGATCAGCACCGGCTGCCCCGGCTTCCAGGTCTCGCGGATGCCGCCGGCGCCGTTGGTGAGCACCATGGTCTTCGCCCCGGTGGCGGCGGCGGTGCGCACGCTGTGCACGACCCGGCGCACGCCATGGCCTTCGTAGTAATGCGTGCGTGCGCCGATCACGAGCACGTTCTTGCCGCCCGGGGTGACGATGCTGCGGAGGGTCCCGACGTGCCCCTCGAGCGCGGGCTTGGAGAAGCCCGTGACCTCGGTGGCGGGGATGGTGGCGATCGTCTCGCCGATCAGCTCGGCGGCCTTGCCCCAGCCGGATCCGAGCGTGACGGCGATGTCGTGGCGTTCGACTCCCGTAAGCCGGTGGATGTCGGAGGCGGCCTCTGCAGCGATCGCGAAGGGGTCGGCACTCGGGTCGTCGAGGGGGTGGTTCCAGTCAGCCATGAGAACGAGGATACGGCCCCGTGCGCTGCCCGAGCGAGGTGAGCGCGGAAGAGCGGGAGCCGCGCTCTCGGGTGCTCAGGGTCTCCGACGGCGCGGAACGAGAGGCGAACGGCGTCGGAACGCTCACCCCGTGCGGGACAGGCTGATCCCGGCGGCGCGGCGGATGCGGAAGAATGGAACCCATGACCTTGATGTTCGAGCGCTCTCAGCGTGTGGCCGTCCTCGGCGGCGGTCCCGGCGGTTACGAGGCGGCGCTCGCCGCAGCACAGCTCGGTGCGGAAGTGACGCTCGTGGAGCGGGTCGGCGTGGGCGGATCCGCGGTGCTCACCGACGTGGTCCCCTCCAAGAGCCTGATCGCCACCGCTGACGCGGCCGTCGCGATCAGCGAGGCCAGCGACCTCGGGGTGCAGTTCTACGCGAAGGGCGCGGAGGGCAAGCCGCTCAAGCCGCAGGTCGCGATCAACCTCGCCGCCGTGAACAAGCGGCTGATGGCGCTCGCCGGGCAGCAGTCCGAGGACATGCGCACGACGCTGCTCGACGCCGGCGTGACGATCCTGTCGGGCCACGGCCGCCTGGACGGCCCGAACGCGATCGTCGTCTCCACCTCGGTCGACGGCACGGAGTTCGACCGCATCGAGGCCGACACCCTCATCGTCGCCGTGGGCGCTGCACCGCGCGAGCTCGATTCCGCCAAGCCCGACGGCGAGCGGATCCTCACCTGGACGCAGCTGTACGACATGAAGACGCTGCCCGAGCACCTCATCGTGGTCGGATCGGGCGTCACGGGTGCCGAGTTCGCATCGGCGTACATGAACCTGGGCGCCAAGGTCACCCTGATCTCCAGCCGCGACCAGGTGCTGCCGGGCGAGGACCAGGACGCGGCGCACGTGCTCGAGAAGGTCTTCAAGCGCGGCGGCATGCAGGTGCTGTCCAAGTCCCGTGCCGACAAGGTCGAGCGCACCGCGAACGGTGTCACCGTGACGCTGTCGGACGGTCGCACCGTCGACGGCAGCCACTGCCTCATGGCTGTCGGATCCATTCCGAACACCGCGGGCATCGGCCTGGAGGACGTGGGGGTCGAGCTCACCGAATCGGGTCATATCCGGGTCAACCGGGTGGCGCGCACCTCGGTCTCCAACATCTACGCCGTGGGCGACTGCACCAACTTCTTCCCGCTCGCCTCGGTCGCCTCGATGCAGGGCCGCACCGCGGTGTTCCACGCACTCGGCGACATCGTGATCCCGCTGGAGAAGCTCAAGATCACCGCGAACATCTTCACCGCGCCGGAGATCGCCACGATCGGCTTCTCCGAGAAGGACATCGAGGACGGCGTGGCCGACGGCATCGCCTACAAGCTGCCGCTCGCCGCGAACCCGCGCGCCAAGATGCAGGGGATCCGCGACGGCTTCGTGAAGATCATCGCGCGCAAGGGATCCGGCACCGTGATCGGCGCCGTGATCGTCGCGCCGCGCGCCTCCGAGCTGATCTACCCGCTCGCGATCGCCGTCGAGCGCCGTCTCAACGTCGACCAGGTTTCCCGCGTGTTCGCGGCGTACCCGTCCATCACGAGCAGCATCACCGACGCCACCCGCGCGATGCACCAGGTCTACATCGCGAAGTGATCCCGACGCGAAGAAGCGGCGCCCCCTTCCGGGGAGCGCCGCTTCTTCGTTCTGCGGATCTGATCAGCTGATCGTGAGGAGCTGGTGTCCGGCCGACACGGTCGCACCGGCGTCGGCGTTGATGTTGCCGATGACGCCGTCCTTGTGCGCCTGCAGCGGCTGCTCCATCTTCATCGCCTCGAGCACGACCACGAGGTCGCCCTTGACGACCTGCTGGCCCTCCTCGACGGCTACCTTGACGACCGTGGCCTGCATGGGCGACTTCACCGCATCGCCCGAGGCGCCGGCGTTCACGGTCTTGGCGTGGCTGCGCCGCGACGGCGGCACCGCGGCCGGGCGTCCGCCCGTGCCCACGACGGAGGCGGCGACGCGGTCGGGCAGGCTCACCTCGAGGCGCTTGCCGGCGACCTCGACGACGACCGTGTGGCGGCCCTTCGGCTCGGCCGCGGCCTCGAGCTCGCCATCCCACGCCGGGATGTCGTTGACGAACTCCGTCTCGATCCAGCGCGTGTAGACGCCGAAGCGGCCGTCCTCGGCGGTGAAGGCGGGGTCGTTCACGACCTTGCGGTGGAAGGGCAGCACGGTCGGCAGGCCCGAGACCTCGAACTCGTCGAGCGCGCGACGCGAGCGCTCCAGTGCTTCAGCGCGGTCCTTGCCGGTCACGATGATCTTCGCGAGCAGCGAGTCGAACGCGCCGGAGACGACGTCGCCCGCGGTCACGCCGGAGTCGAGGCGGATGCCGGGACCGCCGAAGGTCTTGAACACGTGCACGGGCCCCGGCTGCGGCAGGAAGCCCCGGCCGGGGTCCTCGCCGTTGATCCGGAACTCGATCGAGTGGCCCTGAGGGGTCGGGTCGTCGTAGTCGATGGTGCCGCCGGCCGCGATGCGGAACTGCTCACGGACGAGGTCGATCCCGGTGACCTCCTCGGAGACCGGGTGCTCCACCTGCAGGCGGGTGTTCACCTCGAGGAACGAGACCGTGCCGTCGGCGCCGATGAGGAACTCGCACGTGCCGGCGCCGACGTAGCCGACCTCCTTGAGGATCGCCTTGGACGCGGAGTACAGCAGCGCGTTCTGCTCGTCCGTGAGGAAGGGCGCGGGCGCCTCCTCGACGAGCTTCTGGTGCCGGCGCTGCAGGGAGCAGTCGCGGGTCGAGATGACGACGACGTTGCCTTCGGCGTCGGCGAGGCACTGGGTCTCGACGTGCCGGGGCTTGTCGAGGTACTTCTCCACGAAGCACTCGCCGCGCCCGAAGGCGGCGACGGCTTCGCGGGTCGCGGATTCGAACAGTTCCGCGACCTCGTCGAGCTCGCGCGCGACCTTGAGGCCGCGTCCGCCGCCGCCGTACGCCGCCTTGATCGCGATGGGCAGACCCACCTGCTCGGCGAACGCGACGACCTCGGCGGCCGTCTCGACCGGACCGGGGGTGCCGGGGGCGAGGGGGGCGCCGACCTTCTCCGCGACGTGGCGCGCGGTGACCTTGTCGCCCAGCGCCTCGATCGCCTCCGGCGAGGGACCGATCCAGACCATGCCTGCGCCGATCACGGCACGGGCGAACTCGGCGTTCTCGGCGAGGAAGCCGTAGCCGGGGTGCACCGCGTCGGCGCCGGCGCGGCGGGCCACCGAGAGGATCTTGTCGATCTGCAGGTAGGTGTCGGCGCTCGTGGAGCCGTCGAGGGCGTAGGCCTCGTCGGCGAGCCGGGTGTGCATGGCGTCCCGGTCCTGGTCCGCGTAGACGGCGACGGAGGAGAGACCGGAGTCGCGCGCGGCGCGGATGATGCGGACGGCGATCTCGCCGCGGTTGGCGACGAGCACCTTGGCGATGGCAGGCATGATTGCCAGCCTATCGACACGGCCGCCGATATTTTTGACGACTCTCCACAAGAATCGGCGCGGAACGCGTCTCGGATCCTACGAACCGGATCCGTCCGAGACGGAGCCTCGGATCCGCCGCGGACGGAGTCACGCGGAGGCGCGGACGGAGTCACGCGGAGGGCGGCACCGCGTTCCACAGATCGGTCCAGCGGATCCCGAGCCGTCCGATGAGGTGGCGCAGCGTCGACAGCGACATGCCGACGACCGTGGACGGGTCGCCGTCCACCCGCTCGATGAAGGCGCCACCGAGGCTGTCGACCGTGAAGGCGCCCGCGACCAGCAGCGGCTCCCCGGTGGCGACGTACCGCTCGATCTCCGCGTCGTCGACGTCGGCGGCGAACGTGACGGCGGCCTCCGCGACCCCGTAGGCCTCTTCGGCGCGCTCGCCCGGGCGCACCAGGAAGACGCTGTGCCCCGAGTGCAGCACGCCGGTGCGGCCGCGCATCGCGTGCCAGCGCGCGATCGCGCGCTCCGGCGTGTGCGGTTTGCCGTGCACATCGCCGTCGAGCTCGAACATGGAGTCGCCGCCGATCACGATGCCCTCGAAATCGGGATGCTCATCGTGGATGCGTGCGGCCACCTCGGCCGCCTTCGCACGTCCCAGCAGCAGCACGACCTCCTCGGGGGACAGGCGCCGGCCGAGCCGCTCCGCTTCCGCGGCGGCGACCGCATCCTCGTCGACATCGGGGCTCATGCTCAACGGCTCGATGCCGCTCTGCCGGAGAAGAGCGAGCCGAGCGGGCGAGGTGGAGGCGAGGCACACGCGCATGAGACCACGCTAGCGGTGCGCCGGATCGGGATCCGACGGCGGGCCGGTCGCGGAGGTCTGGGATGATCGAGAGGTGACCGACCCTTCGACAGGCTCAGGGACCGCAGCGTCCGAGGGCGCCCTTCTCGATCTCGACGTGACCGCCATCGCCCACGGCGGCGTCTTCATCGCCCGGCATGAGGGGCGCGTGGTGTTCGTCTCGGACGCGATCCCCGGAGAACGGGTGCGCGCGCGTCTGACCGACCCTTCGAGCGGTTCAGGGACCGCCGACTCGCGCTCGTTCTGGCGCGCCGAGACGATCGAGGTGCTCGAGCCGTCCCAGCACCGGCGCCCGCACGTGTGGGCGGAGGCCGACGTGTCGCGCGCCCCCGAGCAGCGCCCGGGCGGCGCCGACCTCGGGCACATCGCGATCGCGCACCAGCGCGTGCTGAAGCGCCAGGTGCTGCAGGAGGCGCTGGATCGGTTCGCCGGCGGGGGGATCGAAGCGCCCGAGGTCGCGGGTACCGGAACCGACGAGAACTGGCGCACGCGGGTCACCCTGCACGTCGATGACCAGGGACGGGTCGGTCCGTTCGCGGCGCGCAGCCACCGGGTGGTGCCGGTCGCCGAGCACGTGCTCGCCCGACCCGCGATCGACGCGGCGGCACGTGAGCTGCGCGGGCTCCCCGAGGGCCGGATCGAGCTCATCGAGCCCGCCGACGGCGAAGTGCGCCGCGTGCTCCGCGCCGAGGTCGAGCGCGTCGCGCACGGCCGGCGGGGCCGGCGCGGGCCGAGGCGCCCGGCGCCGGAGACCATCGTCGAGCGGGTCGGCGAGCGCTCCTTCACGCTCGATGCCGACGGCTTCTGGCAGATCCATCCGGCTGCGGCGGCGCTCCTCGACGGGGCCGTCGCCGAGCTGCTCGCCGGGCACGTCGATCCCGACTCGGCGCACCTCGACCTGTATGGCGGCGTCGGCCTGTTCTCTGCCACCCTGGCGCGACTCGGCGCGCACCGGATCACCACCGTCGAATCCTCTCCTCGCGCGACCCGGCACGCGGCCGCGAACCTGCGCGACCTCGGCGTGCAGGCGGTCACCGCGCGCGTGGATGGATTCCTGCGTGCGGGCGACGCGGGGTCGCAGGGCGTCGCTGGAGGCGCCGTGATCCTGGATCCGCCCCGCTCGGGGGCCGGACGCGCGGTCGTGGAGGATGTCGCCGCGCTGGATCCGGCGGCCATCGCCTACGTCGCCTGCGACCCGGTCGCACTCGCCAGGGACCTCGCCACGTTCCGTGCTCTCGGGTTCGAGCCGCGCGCGCTGCGCGCCTTCGACCTGTTCCCGCATTCGCACCATCTGGAGACGGTGGCGCTTCTCACGCGGTGAGCCGTCTCGGCGCGATGTCGTCGAGCGCACGATGGGGGCGTCGCTCGCCGGACCACGGGCTAAGGTGAGACCGTGAGCAGTGTAGCCCTGATCGACGATCACGAGTCCGTTCGCCTGGGACTCGCCGCCGCGCTCGAGCGGGCGTCCTTCGACGTGGTCTTCGCGGGTGCAGGCGTCGCCGAGTATCTCGACGCGCGAAGCCGTGCGGGCGTCGCGCCCGCCGATGTGGTGGTGCTCGATCTCACCCTGGGCGACGGCACCACCGTGACGGAGAACGTCACCCGCCTCGTCGTCGACGGATCCAGCGTGGTCATCCACAGCGTCGCCGACCGCCCGGTTTCCGTGCGTGAGGCGCTCGCCGCGGGAGCCGCCGGCGTGATCAGCAAGTCCTCCCCGCTGGACGACGTGATCGCCGCCGTCCGGACGGTCGCGCGCGGCGAGGCGCTGAACAATGTGGAGTGGGCGAACGCGGTCGACGGTGACACGGCGTTCGCGGACGCGCAGCTGTCCACGCGCGAGCGCGAGGTGCTCCGTCTGTATGCGACGGGACTGCCCCTGAAGGTCGTCGCCGAGCGCCTCGGCGTGGCCTATTCGACGGCCAAGGAGAACATCACCCGCATCCGCGTGAAGTACGTGGAGGTCGGGCGACCGGCGCCCACCAAGGTCGACCTGCTGCGGCGCGCGATGGAGGACGGCATCGTGGAGGCGGCGCAGGAGGATCCGCAGGGTGTCGCCTGAACCGAGCGGACTCGCTCCCGTGAGCACGGCGTCGACGCCGACGTCGCAGCCGAGGGGCTGAGCGCGTGTCGGCGGATCAGGGCCTCCGGGAGGCATGGGAGAAGATCCCCACGCCCGGCGAGGTCGGGCAGGAGCTGGAGCGCTTCGCCGGACGGCGGATGGAGCGCATCATCGCGATCGTCGTCGGCGTCGGCGCGCTCGCGCTCGGCACCCAGGCGCTCGTGAACGCGCTCCTCAAGCTGCAGGTCGTGGATGTGCCGCACATCGCGATGATGGCTCTGGTGTTCGTGCCCTGGCTCGCGATGCTCGTGTGCTGCACGCTGGGTCGCGGGGTGCGGCTCACGGCCGGGATCTTCTTCGTCGCGTATCTCGTCGACCTTCTGCTGTGGCCGTTCGTGGCGACGCACAAGAACGTCGTTCCGTCGGATCAGCCGTGGATCTTCTTCCTCGTCAACGTCGCCGGTGTGGCGGCGGTCGTGGCCTTCCCCCTCGGCGTGCAGGTGCTGTGGGCGCTCGTGGGCCCGTTCATCTACGGCACGGTGCGACTCGTGCAGGGCGGGTTCGGAGCCGACTTCTGGATCGTCACGGCGTTCGACGTGTCGTTCACGCTGATCCTCGGGCTGGTGCTGGTCGCTCTGGGCTGGATGTTCCGCTCGGTCGCGAACGGCGTCGACGACGCGCGAGGGCGTGCGGTCGCGCTCTACACCGAGGCCGCCTCCGCAGAGGCGGTCGAGCACGAACGCGTCGCGGTGGCAGCCCTCATGCACGACAGCGTGCTGGCCGCGCTGATCGCCGCCGAGCGCGCGACGACCGAACGCGAGCGCGCGCTCGCCGTGGACATGGCGCGTGAGGCCCTCACCCGGCTCGCGAACGCGGAGGCACCGGCGCAGGAGGGCAGCGACGAGCCGGTGCAGGTCGAACTCCTCGCAGAGGATCTGCGCCACGCCGTGACGCAGATGGGACTGACGATCGGGGTCGAACAGTTCGGCCATGGCGCCGTGCCCGACCGCGTGGCGCGTGCGATGGCCCTCGCCGCGCGGCAGGCGATCGGCAACGCCGTGTCGCACGCCTCCGCACGAGGTCTCGCCGTGGTCGTCGAGGGACATGGCGACACCGGTCTCACCGTCAAGGTGAGCGACACCGGGAGCGGATTCGATCCGGCGCAGGTCGGTGCGGACCGGCTCGGGATCCGCGCGTCGATCCTCGCGAGGATGGCCGCTGTCGGCGGCGTCGCCACGATCGAATCCGACCGCCACGGCACGATCGTCACACTGGGCTGGTCGCGGACATGAGGCTGACCGTCCGCATCGTCGCGACCGCGCTCGCGCTCGTGTTCGCCTGCTACTTCTCCGCACGGGCGTTGTGGTGGACCGTGATGCCGCCGCGACCGCTGCTGGTGCTGCTCGCCGTGGCGATCTACCTCGCCGCGATCGCCGTCGTCGCGATCGTCGGCGCAGGTCAGGCTGTGCGCATGCCGCGCTGGGCGGCGGCCCTGGCGCTGCTCGCGGCGGCCGCGATCCCGCAGCTGAGCAACTTCGGCCTGGACGCGAGCACGCTGCGCGCCCCGTACGCGACCTGGTACATCGGCGCGGTCGGACTGATCGGCGTGGTCTGCATCGTGCGCCGTCGCCCCCTCGCCGGATGGCTGGTGCTGGTGCTGCTCACCGTGGCCTCGACGGCGTGGATCGGGTTCCTCGACTCCCTCGGCCTGGGCCTGGTCGGATCCACGGTGTGGATGGTGATCGCCCAGCTGCTGGTCGCGTTCTGGCGGCGTGCGGTGCGCGACACCGACCGCCTGGCCGGAATACAGCAGGCCGCGTCGGCCTGGCAGGCGACGCAGACCGTCCGTCAGCGCGAGCGTCGCGAGCGCGTCCAGTACGCACTGGCGGTCGCGGGGCCCATCCTCTCCCGCGTAATCGCGACTCGGGGTGATCTTTCGGTCGAGGAGCGGCAGGAGGCGCACCTGTCGGAGGGGCGGCTGAGGGACGAGATCCGCGGCGGTGAGCTGCTCAACGAGCGCGCCCGCGCAGCGATCGAGACGGCGCGCGCACGCGGGGCCGCCGTCACAGTTTTCGACGACGGCGGGCTGGACGGCCTCGACGAACATACCAAGGGCCAGATCCGCGAGGAGCTGGCGGATGTGCTCGCGGACTCCTCCTCGGCGCGGCTCATCATCCGCGCCCCCAGGGATGCGCGTATCGCGGTCACCGTGGTCGGTCGCTCGGCCGCGGGGGAGTCCTCCGACGAGGACTCGGTCGAGCTGTGGCATGAGATCCCGCGTACGCCCGAGAGCTGAAGACGCTCGACGACCCGACAGAAAAGGAAGGGCGGGGGGCGGCGAAGCCGCCCACCCCCCGCCAGGGGCGGAACAGTTACCCGAAAACCGTTCCGCAAAGACCGGAGATCGTCTGCCTACCCTGTGGCAGAGATCCGGTCGAACGCGAAGCGTTGCAAGAAAGAGTCTTCCGGGTCGCAAGGGGGATGTCTGTAGGTATTTTGGGGGACAAATCCAGACGGAGGTGAATATCCCGTCGCGGAGCCCCGGGAGACGCCGCGAATCGGCGTCGATCCTCAGCCCGAGAAACGCCCCCACGGCACGTCTCGTCGCAGCGGCGCGCGCAGCGCGCGCTGATTGCGTCCCCAGACCGAGACGGGCTTCTGAGCGGCCACGGCGTCCGCCTCCTCGGCCACGAACGCCTCGGACAGCACGGCGATGAGAGCGGCGAGCTCCTCCTCGGTGGCGGAGCCGCGCAGCACCTGGATCTCGACCGCGTCTGCGGCGTCCTCCGCGCTCACAGCGGGATGTTCCCGTGCTTCTTCGGGGGCAACTCGGCGCGCTTGCCGCGCAGCGCCCGCAGCGCCTTCGCGATCGAGACGCGGGTGTTGGCCGGCTCGATGACACCGTCGATCTCGCCGCGCTCGGCAGCGAGGAACGGGCTGGTGACGTTGTAGGTGTACTCGTTGGCCAGGCGGGTGCGCACGGCGGCGACGTCCTCGCCTGCTTCCTCGGCGCGCTTGATCTCGCCGCGGTAGAGGATGTTCACCGCACCCTGGCCGCCCATGACGGCGATCTCGGCCGTCGGCCAGGCGAGGTTCACGTCGGCGCCGAGCTGCTTGGAGCCCATGACGATGTAGGCACCGCCGTAGGCCTTGCGCAGGATCACGGTCACGAGCGGCACGGTGGCCTCGGCGTAGGCGTAGATGAGCTTGGCGCCGCGGCGGATCACGCCGGTCCACTCCTGGTCGGTGCCGGGCAGGTAGCCGGGCACATCGACGAGGGTGACGATCGGGATCGAGAACGCGTCGCAGAAGCGCACGAAGCGGCTGGCCTTCTCGCCGGCCTCGATGTTCAGGGTGCCGGCCATCTGCGACGGCTGGTTCGCGATGATGCCGACCGAACGGCCCTCGACGCGGCCGAAGCCGATCACGATGTTCGGGGCGAACAGCGGCTGCACCTCGAGGAACTCGCCGTGGTCGACGACCCGCTCGATAACGGTGTGGATGTCGTACGGCTGGTTGGCCGAGTCCGGGATGATCGTGTTGAGCGTGCGGTCCGCGTCGGTCGTCTCGAACTCGAAGCCGCTCTCATAGGTCGGCAGCTCGGCCATGTTGTTGTCGGGCAGGAAGCCGAGCAGCGTGCGCGCGTAGTCGATCGCGTCATCCTCGTCCTCGGCGAGGTAGTGCGCCACGCCGGAGCGGGTGTTGTGCGTGTAGGCGCCGCCGAGCTCCTCCATTCCGACGTCCTCGCCGGTCACGGTCTTGATGACGTCAGGGCCGGTCACGAACATCTGGCTGGTCTTGTCGACCATGATCACGAAGTCGGTGAGCGCGGGGCCGTACACGGCGCCGCCGGCGGCCGGGCCCATGATGATCGAGATCTGCGGGATCACGCCGGAGGAGCGGGTGTTGGCCCGGAAGATCTCGCCGTACTTGCTGAGCGCGAGGACGCCCTCCTGAATGCGCGCGCCGCCCGAGTCGAGGATGCCGATGATCGGCACGCCGCTGCGCAGGGCGAACTCCATGATCTTGATGATCTTGTCGCCGGAGACCTCGCCCAGCGAGCCGCCGAAGGTGGTGAAGTCCTGGGAGTACACCGCCACGGTGCGACCGTTGATGGTCCCGACGCCGGTGACGACGGAGTCGCCGTAAGGGCGGTTCTTGTCCATGCCGAACGCGGTCGTGCGGTGCCGCACGTACTCGTCGAACTCGACGAAGCTACCCGGATCGACCAGCAGTTCGATGCGCTCGCGGGCGGTCATCTTGCCCTTGGCGTGCTGCTTCTCCTTCGCCTTCGCCTCGGCCGCGACGACGGCCTCGTCGTAGCGGGCGCGGAGGTCGGCGATCTTGCCGGCGGTCGTGTAGAGGTCAGGCGTGTCCGTCACGGGTTCCACACTAGCGCCGGGGCTTCCACGTCCGTTGGATGAGAGGCACAACAGCGCGGCCGGATCCTCTGTGCGGACCCTCCCAGAGCGGCCGGCCGTCGATGTGCATCATCCGGCACGCGGATAGGGTGACCGGATGAGCTTCCCGCACAGGGGCGCGGCCGCCGCCCGCCTCGAGATCGTCGCCTCCACCGGCTCCACGAACGCCGATCTGCGGGCCCATGCGGACGACGAGGCTGGCTGGCCGCACCTGTCCGTGATCCTCACCGAGAACCAGGTCGCGGGGCGGGGCCGCCTCGATCGCGTGTGGACGACGCCGGCCGGATCCGCACTGGCGCTGTCGGTACTGCTGCGCGTGCCCGCGATCCCGATGGCCGAGCGGGGCTGGATCCCGCTGGCGGCGGGGCTCGCCATGGCCGATGCGATCGCGGCGCAGCTGCCCGACCGCGAGGTGGGGGTGAAGTGGCCGAACGATGTGCTGGTGGGGGAGCGCAAGATCTGCGGCATCCTGACCGAGGCGATCGGACCCGACGCGGTGATCGTCGGATCGGGCGTGAACACCGCGATGACGGTCGAGCAGCTCCCGGTCTCCACGGCGACCTCGTTCGCTGTGGAGGGCGCGCAGGCCGACCTGGATCTGCTCGTCGCCGGCTACCTGGCCCGCCTGGACGGCTGGATCGAGGCGCTCGCCGAGCACGGTTCGGCCGTCGCGAGCGGCCTGCGCGACGCGGTCTCCGCGCGTTGCGTCACACTCGGCTGCACGGTGCGGGTCATGCTGCCGGGCGGGGCGGAGCTGGTCGGCGAGGCCATCGGACTCGGCGAGGACGGCTGCGTGATCGTCGATGCCGAGGGCGTCGAACACCGGATCGCGGCCGGTGACATCGTGCATCTGCGGCTCGCCTGAGCCTCCGGGACCCGTACGGCCGGCGGACTGGGCGACCGGTCAGTCGTGCCGCAGCGCCGAGATGCGGCTGAGGGCGCGCTCCAGCGATCGCGCCGGCACCGCGGTGTCCAGCGGGCGCTCCGGCAGTGCGCGTGCGTGCACATCGAACCGGATGTCGCGGTCGTAGAGCACATCGATCAGGTGACAGAACCGGAGCAGTGCGTCGCGGTGCATCGTGCGGAGATCCGGGACATCCAGGAGCGTGAGCGCGGTGGTCCGATCCGCGAGCCAGAGATACTGCGGAGTGCCGAGCGGCGCGCCGCAGAGGTCCTCGAAGGTCGCGGTGATCCGTTCGGCAGACCGCTCGCGCACGGTGAGCACGATGCCGTTCTCGGTCGTCATCTCGATCGCCGGTGACGGCGCCCGGGTGGGCGAGAGCGCCCAGGATCCGGCCGAGAAGCCGGTCGCGGAGCGCATCTTCGAGCCGACGCCTCGGTAGTCGGTGCCGTCCGCGACCTCGATCACGTCGAGGTGCTGCTCGATGAGTCGGATCGCCGGCACGAAATGCTCGTGCCACAGGCCCGGCATCAGTTCGCCCGGCGCATCGTTCGAGGTCGCGATCAGCAGCACATCCCGGTCGATGAAGTGTCGCAGAGTCGCCGTGAGGTATACGGCGTCTGCCACGTCGTGCACGTGGAACTCGTCGAACAGGATCGCGCGGGATCCGCCGATGAGGCGGTTCAACGCCCGATCGAGAGGCACGCGCCGCGCTCCGAGCGCGCTCTGCAGCTCGAGGAAGAAGTCGTGGAAGTGCACACGGCGCTTGCGCCGAGTGGGCAGCGCCGCGAAGTAGGCCTCGGCGAGCAGCGACTTCCCGCGTCCGACCGGGCCCCAGAGATAGGCGCCGTGGCGATGCGGGGCGGCGAGCGCCGAGGCGGCTTCCTGCTGCGCCGCATCGAGCAGGGTCTCCTCGGGCAGGTGCCCTGTGATCTGCCCGACGCGCGTCGTCAGGGGATGAGCGACGGCCTCGTCCGGCATGGCGAGCGGGACGGCGGTCATCCTCCGAGCGTAGCGAGCGGTGGGCGCGACTACCCTGGAAGCCGACATGGCACATCTCCTCGGGGCCGAAGGCCTCCATCTCGAGTTCCCCACCCGGATCGTCTTCGACTCCGTCACCCTCGGCATCGAAGAAGGGGATCGGATCGGCATCGTCGGCCGCAACGGCGACGGCAAGTCCAGCCTGCTGGCCATGCTCGCGGGACGTCTGGATCCCGACGGCGGCCGGGTGACCGTACGCGGCGGCACCACGATCGGGGTGCTCGATCAGGCCGACGTGCTCGACGACAGCCTGACGGTCGGCGGAGCGATCGTGGGCGACACCCCGGAGCACGAGTGGGCAGGGGATCCGAAGGTCCGCGACGTCATCGACGGCCTCGTGAGCGATCTGGACTGGAACGCCTCCGTCGCCGACCTCTCCGGTGGCCAGCGCCGCCGCGTCTCGCTGGCGAAGCTGCTCGTCGGCGACTGGGACATCGTCGCGCTCGACGAGCCCACCAACCACCTCGACGTGGAGGCGATCGGCTGGCTCGCGGAGCACCTGAAGCGGCGCTGGCCGGCGAATCAGGGCGCGCTCATGGTGGTCACGCACGACCGCTGGTTCCTGGACGAGGTGTGCACCGAGACCTGGGAGGTGCACGACCGGATCGTCGAGCCCTTCGAAGGCGGGTATGCGGCCTACATCCTGCAGCGCGTCGAGCGCGACCGGATGGCGGCGGCGAGCGAGGCGAAGCGGCAGAACCTCGCTCGCAAGGAGCTCGCCTGGCTGCGCCGCGGCGCCCCTGCGCGCACGTCCAAGCCGAAGTTCCGCATCGACGCCGCGAACGAGCTCATCTCCGATGTGCCCGAGATCCGTGACCGGATCGGCCTGCAGTCGCTCGCCGTCTCGCGGCTCGGCAAGGACGTCGTGGACCTCATCGACGCCGGCGTGACGTTCCCGGCCTCCGGTTCGACGCCGGAGCGCGAGGTGCTGCGCGACGTCGAGTGGCGGGTCGCGCCGGGAGAGCGCACCGGGATCCTCGGCGTCAACGGCGCGGGGAAGTCGACGCTGCTCGGACTGGTCGCGGGCACCGTGGCGCCCACGAGCGGGCGGGTCAAGCACGGCAAGACCGTGCAGGTGCGCACGCTCACCCAGCGCCTCGACGAGCTGCAGGACGTGTGGGACGAGCCGGTGCGGGTCGTGATCGGCCGTCTGCGCACGACCTACACGTTCGGGACCGGATCCAAGGCCGCCGAGCTGACGCCGGGTCAGCTGCTGGAGAGGCTCGGCTTCTCGTCGGCGCAGCTGTCCACGCCCGTGAAGGATCTTTCAGGCGGTCAGCAGCGCCGGCTGCAGCTGCTGCTCGTGCTGCTGGACCAGCCCAACGTGATGATCCTCGACGAGCCCACCAACGACATGGACACCGACATGCTGGCCGCCATCGAGGACCTCCTCGACTCCTGGCCCGGCACGCTGCTCGTCGTGAGCCACGACCGCTACTTCCTGGAGCGCGTGACCGATCAGCAGTACGCGATCCTGGACCGGCGCCTGCGCCACCTGCCGGGCGGGGTGGACGAGTACCTGCGGCTGCGGGCGCTCGAGCAGAGCCATCCGAAGGCGCCGGGGACAGGATCCGCGTCCGCGTCGGTCGCCGAGCCGGCGCTGAGCGGTGCCGATC
Organism: Microbacterium sp. 01T413_2; assembly: GCF_056398985.1. Classification (NCBI taxonomy): domain Bacteria; kingdom Bacillati; phylum Actinomycetota; class Actinomycetes; order Micrococcales; family Microbacteriaceae; genus Microbacterium; species Microbacterium sp. 01T413_2. The sequence continues at coordinate 8,102 of NZ_JBFTQL010000008.1, read as the reverse complement.
GCCGTGCTGCGGAGAAGGAGGTGACGGCGCTCGAACGACGTATGCAGAAGCTCGCCGCGCAGATCGACAAGGCCAAGCATGCCCTCGCCGACCACGACCAGTCCGACTACGCCGGCCTCGGCGAGAAGATGAAGGAGATCTCCGCTCAGGAGGCTGAGGTCGAAGAGCTGGAGTTGCGCTGGTTCGAGCTCACCGAGCAGCTGGACTGATCGGATCCGCTCCGGGACTGTCCTGCGCGCGTGCACCGGGAATACCGTGGAGGCATGCGGCGCTGTGCTCTGAACGGATGGCGCCCGCGGTCCACGGCCTGGTGAAGGAGACGGCGCATGGAAGGTCTCGAAGTCACGGTCCTGCTGGGGCTCACGATCCTGAGCGGCGCCCTGCTCGCGCCGCGTCTGCGACTCGCGCTGCCGCTCGTTCTCGTCATCCTCGGCCTCGCGCTGGGCTTCATCCCGGCGCTGCGTGAGATCCAGCTGCCGCCGGAGACCGTGCTGCTGCTGTTCCTGCCGGTGATGCTGTTCTGGGAGAGCCTGACCACGTCGCTCCGGGCGATCCGTCGCGACTTCCGCTACATCCTTCCGATGAGCACGCTGCTCGTGGTGGCCTCCGCCTTCGCCGTCGCGGGGATCGGACTGCTGTTCGGGTTGCCCTGGGAGACCGCACTGATCCTGGGCGCGGCGGTCGCGCCGCCCGACGCCACGGCGGTCGCGGCACTCGGCCGGCTGCTGCCGCGGCGCATGTTCATGAAGCTCAAGGCCGAGAGCCTCACCAACGACGGCACGGCCCTCGTGCTCTACGCGATCGGGATCTCGCTCGCGGTCGGCGGGCACATCGACCCGCTCAGCGTGACGTGGTCGGTCGTCGTCTCCTACGCCGGCGGCATCGCGGCCGGCATGGCGGTCGCCGCACTCGGATACTTCCTGCTGCGCGCGATCGCATCCACGATCGTGATCAACACCACGCTGCTGCTGATCCCGTTCGTCGCGTTCCTCATGGCGGAGCTGATCGGCGCCTCCGGGGTGCTCGCCGTGGTGGTCGCAGGGGTGATCATCGCCTACGTGTCGCCGACCGTGACCACGGCGCAGTCGCGGCGGCAGGCGGAGTCCGCCTGGCCGTTCGGCGTGTTCCTGCTCAACGGAGCGCTGTTCGTGCTGATCGGTCTCGAGGTGCAGTACGTCGTGCACCAGATCTCGGCGGGCGCGATCGGGCGCCTGGTGCTCGTCACGCTCGTGGTCTGGGTCGCGCTGCTGGTGGTGCGCTATCTGTTCCAGCTGCTCAGTGTGCCGTTCTATCAGCGCACCGGTCCCCGTCCGCCTCGTGGCGTCAGGGCGCGCTCGCGCGTGCTGAGCACGTTCGCAGGCATGCGTGGGGCGGTCTCGCTCGCGATCGCGCTCTCGGTGCCCGCGGGCGCCGTGGCCGGCGGAGAGCTGGACGGCCGCGACGAGATCGTGTTCGTGACGGCCGGCGTCATCCTGCTGAGTCTGCTCGTGCAGGGCACGCTGCTGCCGGCGATCGTGCGGTGGGCGCGGATTCCGGCCGATCAGGGCGAGGTCGAGGAGTACGAGCTCGCCGAACGCACGATCTCGGGCGCGGCGCTCTCGGCTCTGGACGACCTCGCCGTGCGGCACGAGGTCAGCGACGAGGTGCGCGATCGGATCCGGTTCGAGGGCTACCAGATGCTCGAGTACACGAACGCGCGCACGCTCGCGCGGGAGCAGGCGCTCGTGGACGCCGAGGTCAAGGCGCTCGACGAGATGCTCGGGCAGCCCGACCCGCTCGCCGCGGGGACCGAGCCGGAAGCCGAGGCCGGCGGGAGCGAGGTCGCCTCGTCCGACGGCATCGGATCCGATGGCATCGGCGGCGAGCCGGTCGACGCCGGCGATCCGGGTGCCACGAGCGGATCCGCCCCGCGCCGCACGCTCATCGAGGGCGCGACGCTGCAGATGATCGCGACGTCCGAGGACGTCGACCTCATGCAGCGCTCGCCGCTGGTGCGCCACGAGGAGTTCACGCGGCTCAAGCTGGCGCTGCTGGACCGCAAGCGCGAGGTGCTGCTGGGACTGCGTCGTTCGGGGACGGTCGACGATCTCGTGGTGCGACGGATCTCCGCGCGCCTCGACCTCGAGCAGCTGAGGCTGCAGGGGCTCGAGGACTTCGACTGAGGGCGGCAGAGCCCGCGCACAGACACGGCGTACTCCGGTAGCAGGCGGACGCGCCGGGATCACTCTGCAGAGGGACGCGGCCGGACGCTGCACCGACCTACCGTGAGGGAATGGCCGACCTCCTGAGCACTTTCCTCCTCACCCCGTGGACGCCGATCCTGATCCTGCTGTTCTGCTTCCTGGACGGATTCTTCCCGCCCGTCCCGAGCGAGACCGTGGTCGTCGGCGCTCTGTCGCTGGCGTTCGCGACAGGCCCTGCGGCCATGCCGACGGCGATTCTGGTCCTGCTCGCGGCAGGCGTGGGCGCAGCGGCCGGCGACAGCGCTGCGTATGCGATCGGTCGTCGTGTCGGCACCGAGCGGTGGGCGTGGATGCGCCACCGCCGCGTGCGGTCGGCGCTGGACTGGGCGGGGGAGAGCCTCGCCACCCGCCCCGCGATGTACTTGCTCGTCGCGCGTTACATCCCGGTCGGGCGGGTCGCGGTGAACATGACGGCAGGGGCGACCAGGCTGCCGTACCGCCGCTTCCTGCCGCTGTCCCTCGTCGCGGCCGTGGGCTGGGTCGCGCTCAGCGCGGTGATCGCGACCGTCGCCTCGGCGTGGCTCGGGCATTCGCCCCTGCTCGCGGCGGGGGTCGGCATCGTGCTGTCGATCGTGATCGGCCTGCTGATCGACCTCGGTGCCCGGCTGATCCGTCGAGCGCGCAGCCGGCGTGCGATGGTGCCCGCTTCCCGCTCCACGGCCGAGCACGAACTGGTGACCGCGGGTGCAGACGTCGAGCTGTGACGCCATGTGACAGGTCGATTCGGAGGGCGCTCGACGCCCCTCGTAGCGTGGTGGAGTCCCCCAAGAGAGGAACTCACAGCCATGTCCCGCAAGCTCACCACCGCGCTCGCCGCCGCCACCGCGGCCGCCGCGCTCGTCATCTCCCTCGTCGGCTGCTCATCCGCATCGGGTGCCGGATCCGACCCCACCGCGGAAGCCGGCAAGCCCGTCAAGGTCGGCGTCGTCGGCAAGAGCGACCCGCAGTGGCCCGCGTTCGTCGACGCGGCCAAGAAGGAGGGCATCACCGTCGAGCTCGTGGACTTCGGCTCCTACGAGCAGCCGAACCCGGCGCTGACCGAGGGCGAGATCGACCTCAACCAGTTCCAGCACATCGTCTACCTCGCGCAGTACAACGTGAAGTCGGGCAAGGACCTGCAGCCGATCGGATCCACCGCGATCTACCCGCTCGGCCTGTACTCGAAGAAGTACAAGAGCGTGAAGGAGATCCCCGCAGGCGAGACCGTCGCGGTACCCGATGACGCCTCCAACCAGGCGCGCGGTCTGCTCGTGCTGCAGTCGGCCGGCCTCATCACGCTCAAGAGCGGCGGTTCGATCTTCTCCGACCTCGCCGATGTCGACACCGCGAAGTCGAAGGTCAAGGTCACCGCGCTCGAGGCGGCGCTGATCCCGACGTCGCTGCCGGACGTGGCCGCCGCGATCATCAACAACGACTTCGTCAAGGACGCGGGACTCACGTTCAAGGACGCGATCGCGCAGGACGACCCGAAGGATCCCAACGCGCTGCCGTACGTGAACATCTTCGCGGCCCCGGCCAAGGAGAAGGACAACGCGACCTACAAGAAGCTCGTTGAGATCTTCCAGACCGACAAGGCCGTGCAGGCGGGCCTCGCCAAGGCCTCCGGTGACACCGGGGTGCCGCTGAAGGTCGACGCGGCCGAGCTGCAGAAGACCCTCACCAAGGTCGAGGGCGACGTCAAGACCCACAAGGGCTGAGCTCAGGTCGCACCGCGGCGGAGATGAACCCGCCGTCCGCGAAAGGGAATCGGGCGATGCGCACCGGCGTCGCCCGATTCCGCGTCCGACAGACCCGGACGCAGAACCGAAACCGGAGAACACATGCCGATCGTGAGCCTGCAGGGCGTCACCAAGACCTATCCGACGACCGCGCGTGACGGCGCCCCCGTCGTCGCGGTCGATGACGTGACCCTCGAGATCGCCCAGGGCGACGTGTTCGGAATCATCGGATACTCCGGTGCGGGCAAGTCCACCCTGGTGCGGCTGATCAACGCCCTCGAGCCGACCACGAGCGGTCACCTGGTGGTCGACGGTGTCGACATCACGACGCTCTCCGAGCGAGAGCTGCGCAAGGTGCGCGGCGGCATCGGCATGATCTTCCAGCAGTTCAACCTGTTCTCCGCCAAGACGGTCAAGGCCAACATCGCCTATCCGCTCAAGCTCGCGGGCTGGGCCAAGGCCGACATCGAGGCTCGTGTGACCGAGCTGCTCGCGTTCGTCGGTCTCTCGGACAAGGCGAAGGCGTTCCCCGAGCAGCTGTCCGGCGGCCAGAAGCAGCGGGTCGGCATTGCCCGCGCCCTCGCCACCCGTCCTGCGATCCTGCTCGCCGACGAGGCGACCAGCGCGTTGGATCCGCAGACCACGCACGAGGTGCTCGAGCTGCTCGCCCGGGTGAACCGTGAGCAGGGCGTGACGATCGTCGTCATCACGCATGAGATGGATGTGATCCAGACGCTCGCCACCAAGGTCGCCGTCATGGAGAACGGTCGCGTTGTCGAGCAGGGGGATGTGTTCGAGGTCTTCTCGAACCCGCAGAATCCGGCGTCCCAGCGGTTCGTGGGGACCGTGATCAAGGGCGTGCCGAGCCCGGCGGAACAGGCGTCGCTGCAGGCGCGTCACGACGGTCGCCTCGTCACGTTCTCATTCCGCGACGGCGACTCCTCGCAGGCGCAGGTGTTCCTCGATCTGGCTGCGGCGGGTCTCGGGTTCGAGCTCGTCTACGGCGGCATCAACGACATCCGCGGCCGTGCCTTCGGGCACCTCACGCTCGCGATCCGCGGGGCGGATGCGGCGATCGACGCGACGCTGGAGAAGATCCGCGTGCACGCCACCGTGACCGAGATCGGATCCGATGCTCCGGACGGAACGGCCTCGAGCGAAGGCGGTGTGCGCTGATGGATCGACTCATCGAACTGCTGCCGGACTTCTGGCAGGCGGCGCTCGAGACGCTGTACATGACCACGTTCGCGCTCGCGATGGCGGGCGTGATCGGCACGCTGATCGGCATCGGCCTGTATGTCACCCGTCCCGGGGGACTGCTGCCCAACCGCCCGGTGAGCATCCTGATCTCGTTCCTGGTGAACTTCATCCGCCCGATCCCTTTCGTGATCTTCATCGCGGTGCTCCAGCCGTTCACCCGAATCGTCATCGGCACGGGTATCGGCATCAACGCCGGCGCGTTCGCGATCGGTGTCGCCGCGTCGTTCGCGATCGGCCGCATCGTCGAACAGCATCTCGTGTCGGTGTCGCCCGGCGTGATCGAGGCCGCGCGAGCGATGGGTGCCGGTCCTTGGCGGATCCTTCTCACGGTCGCGATGCCCGAGGCGCTCGGTCCTCTGATCCTCGGCTACACCTTCATCGTGGTCGCGCTCATCGACATGACGGCGATGGCGGGGCTGGTCGGCGGCGGCGGTCTCGGCGCGTTCGCGCAGGTCTACGGATTCCGGCAGTTCGAGCCGGTGGTGATGTGGGCCGCGATCATCCTGATCGTCGTGTTCGTGCATCTCGTGCAGACCTTCGGCACGTGGCTCGCGCGTCGGATCATGCGGCGCTGAGACGAAATGCAGATCGCTCCCCATTGTCGGAGTCTCGTATCATTTCTCGCGAAGGAAATCAAACGGGCTCGGGTCTCGATAGTGTTGATTTGCGGCTCATTTCCGAGTTGCTATTTCATTATGAGCATAGATTGGCAACGAGCTCGGTCGTGATAGCTGCCGTCGTGGGGCTGGTAGTTGGGATCCCGGCTAGCGCAAGCGCGGCTGAACGCCGCGGACCCTTCTCCAGTCGTGGGCAGTGTGCCTCACAGGCCCAACTCGATGCGGTAAATGGATATCACCCGGGCAACTGTTTCCAGCTCGACAATGGTGGATGGTATTACTGGCGATAAGCCGGAACATTGATTCGCAGGATCCGGTGGGGAGATATTAGCGCCCCACCGGATTCGGATCTCCGTGCCGGCCCACGGGCGATGGCGCCTCCTGCAGAGTCCGTCGGGTGCGGAACTCGCGCGCGGCCCCGGTCAGCGGATCCGTGAAGCGCAGCTCCCGCGCGAGCAGCTGCAGCGGTCGGTCGAAGTCGTCGGGCTGTTCGGGCAGGAGTTCGGGGTAGAAGGTGTCGTGGAGGATTCCGGCGCCGAGTTCGGCGAGGTGCACGCGCAACTGGTGCATGCGTCCGGAGTGCGGGTGCAGCACGGTGTGCAGCACGCGGTCGTCGAAGCCGAGCAGTTCGACGAGCGTCTCCGCGTTCGGTTCGCGATCCGGATCCACCTGCACGCAGACGTGTCCGCGCAGCTTCTCGATGTGATTGCGATGCACGAGCGGGAATGCGGATCCACCGAGAGCCGGAGCCTGCGGATCCCACCCTTCGGGCAGCAGGGAGACGGCCTCGTAGACCTTCTCGACGCGGCGGTTCTCGAACAGTAGCTGGTATGCGCCGCGGGTGACCGGCCGCGCAGAGAACATCAGCACGCCCGCCGTCGCCCGGTCGAGACGGTGGATCGGCGTGAGCTCGGGGATGCCGAGTGCATTGCGCAGGCGCACCAGGGCGGAGTTCTGCAGATACTTCCCGCCCGGAGTGGTCGGCAGGAAATGCGGCTTGTCAACGACGACCAGATCCTCGTCCTGATGCAGGATCTCGACATCGAACGGGATGTGCTTCTCGATCGCCGGTTCCCGGTAGTACCAGACGAAGTCGTGCACGCCGAGCGCGGTATCGCGGGTGAGGGGCGAGCCGTCGATGGCGACGATCTCGCCGCGGTCGAAGCGGCTGAGCAGACGCTCCGGGTCGAGGTGGAAGAAGCGCTCGGCCATGAAGGAGCAGACGGTGGGCCACGGCCCCTCCGACGGCACGCGAAGCCGGGTCGCGCCCACGCCGTCGCGGACGGGGAGAGGAGATGCCATGCCCATTCCGTCCAGCCTAGATGGGTAGTGAGTCCGTCCGGCGCCTCGCGCGGGCGGGCGTCACCGACGAGTGCGGTCGTCGGATGGCAGGCGGTAATCGCCGTGATTTTCTCGGGACTTCTCTGGATCGTGGCTCTTCCCAGTGTCGAACATAAATGCTAGACTCGGAGGGTGGAACCCACCACTGTTGAAGCGTTCGAGGAGTCGACTTTCGTCGGCGTCCCGCGGGTGATGGTGGTGGATGAGACGTTCATCGCGGCGCGGATCCTGGATGGGTTGCAGGAGGATGATGTCGCGTTGAATCAGCGGGCGGTGCGGCGTGCGGAGCGGGTCGTGGAGGTCGTGGACCTGGCCCGCCGGCATCCGGAAATCTACACGGTCGGGGATGGTCCGGATGATGCGGATCATGCCCGCCGGTCGGTGTTCTTCGATGTGGCGGTGCGGTTACAGATGTCGGAGAACGAGGTCCGTTCGTTGGAGTGCACGGCGTCGACGGCTCGCGAGTGTCTGCCGTTGTTGTGGGAGCACGCCCGGGACGGGTTCGTGTCGTTGCGGTTCGTGGAGGCCGCCGTCGGGGCGGTGTTGCGGTTGCGGGCCCCGATCGGGGCCGACCCGGCTGTCCGGGAGTACGCGGCGGATGCGATCGCGTTGATCGATGAGACCGCGGCGAGGTGGGCGTTGCACCTGCCCATCAGCACCTTCCGGCGCCGGGTGACGATCCTCACCGACCGGCTCGACCCCACCCCGCCCGAGCGCAAACACGCCCGGGGCTTGGTGGACCGGCGGGTGGTCGTGGAAGACGCCGGTGACGGGATGTCCTGGTTGACAGCCCTGATCCCGACGGTGAAGGCGGTTGCGATCAAGCGACGCCTCACCTCGACCGCGAAACACCTCCAGAAGGACCGCCGTGGGGGCCGCACGAGGGATCAGGTTCGCGCGGACTTGCTGTGCGATTGGCTGCT
>NZ_JBFTQL010000007.1:0-127197 GCF_056398985.1 Microbacterium sp. 01T413_2 | reverse complement strand
GGTCATGACCCGCGTCGTCGAATTGGCTGCGGGCATCGCCCGGGAGGGGGACACCGTGCTCCTCGCTCCGGCGGCGGCGTCCTTCGACCAGTTCGCGAGCTATGCGGATCGCGGCCACCGCTTCGCCGAGGCGGTGCGGCAGTGGATCGATCAGGGACGGTCGAGCGAGCAGGGGAGCGCCGATGACGCAGGTGGCACCACGCCCGACGCCGGCTCCTGAGCCTCGCGTCGACGGACTCGCCGCGCGCGTCCGTCTGGGGCGGGTCTTCCGCCCCGTGTCCACCGAGTTCGCGCTGATCGCCTCGACGTCGCTGCTGCTGACGGTGTTCGGCCTGGTGATGATCCTCTCGGCCTCGAGCGCGAACGCGGTCGAGGGCGGCCAGGATCCCTTCGCGATCGTCATGACGCAGGCTCTCGTCGCCGCCATCGGCGTCCCGCTCATGTTCCTGATGAGCCGGTTCCCCATCACGTTCTGGAAGCGCACGGCCTGGCTCATCCTGATCGGTGCTGTAGGGCTGCAGATGCTCGTCTACACGCCGCTCGGGTATGCGAACGACGGCAACACGAACTGGCTGAGGATCGCGGGCCAGGTGGTGCAGCCCTCCGAGTTCATCAAGCTCGCCCTCGCCGTGTGGGCCGGCTTCATCCTGTGGCGCAAGCAGGACCTGCTCGGACGCTGGAAGCATGTGTTCATCCCGCTGATCCCGGTCGGCTTCCTCGCCATCGCCGCCGTGCTCGGCGGCAAGGACCTCGGCACCTCGATGATCCTCTTCCTGATCATCCTCGGAGCACTGTTCTTCTCAGGGGTGCGGCTGCGGCTCTTCATCCTGCCGCTGCTGATCTCCCTGGCCGCGGTGCTCGGATTCGCCTTGGCCGACGAGCGGCGGCGCGCCCTGATCCTCGGCGTCTTCGATGCTTCGAACGACACGAGCTGCTATCTGAGCACCTGCTATCAGCAGGTGCATGCGATCTGGGGCATGGCGAACGGCGGCATCTTCGGCCTGGGGCTCGGCAACTCGCGCGAGAAGTACGGATGGCTCCCTGCCGCCTCGAACGACTACATCTTCGCGATCGTGGGCGAGGAGCTGGGCCTGATCGGCTGCGGGCTCGTGCTCGCCCTGTTCGTCCTGTTCGCCGTCGCCGTGTTCCGCATGGTGCGCAAGACCGACGACCTGTTCGTCCGCGTCACCTCCGGCGGCATCGTGGTGTGGATCCTCTCGCAGGCACTCATCAACGTCGGCGTCGTGCTGCGCATCTTCCCCGTGCTGGGCGTTCCGCTGCCGTTCATGTCGCAGGGCGGCACCTCGCTGCTGTCCGTGCTGCTCGCCTGCGGCGTGCTCCTCTCCTTCGCCCGCACGCTGCCGGCGCCCGCGCAGAGSCSGSCCGCAGGCCGGTCCGGTACSCTCSTGAAGTGACCACGTATCTTCTGGCCGGCGGCGGGACCGCGGGCCACGTCAATCCGCTGCTCGCCGTCGCCGACGGCCTGCACGCTCGTGATCCCGAGTCGTCCGTGCTGGTGCTCGGCACCCGTGAGGGCCTGGAATCGCGGCTGGTGCCGCAGCGCGGTTACGACCTGCTCACGATCGACAAGGTGCCGTTCCCGCGCCGCCCGAACGGCGCAGCGCTGGCCTTCCCGGTGCGGTTCTCGCGCGCCGTGAAACAGGTGCGCTCCTATATCCGCGAGCACGGGGTGGACGCGGTGATCGGCTTCGGCGGATACGCCTCGGCACCCGCGTACGTCGCGGCGCGGCGCGAGCGCGTCCCCTTCGTCGTGCACGAGGCCAACGCCCGCCCCGGCATGGCGAACGTGCTGGGCGCCCGCACCGCGGCGGCCGTCGGCGTCGCCTTCCCCGGCACGCCCCTGCGCCGCGGCGAGTTCGTCGGCATGCCACTGCGCCGGGAGATCGTCGACCTGAACCGCTCCGCCCTCCGCACCGAGGCCGCGGCGGAGTTCGGGCTGGATCCCGATCGCCCTGTGCTGCTCGTGTTCGGCGGCTCGCTCGGCGCACAGCGCCTGAACGAGGCGATCGCAGGATCCTGGCAGGACGTCCTCGACACGGGGTGGCAGATCCTGCACGCGACCGGCGATCGTTCCGAGATGTCGGATCCGGGTGCTCCCGGGTACACCATGCGCCGCTACCTGGACCGGATGGATCTCGCGTTCGCCCTGGCGGATCTGGTCCTCTCCCGCTCCGGCTCGGCGACCGTGAGCGAGATCAGCGCCCTCGGCATCCCCGCGATCTACGTGCCCTACGCCGTCGGCAACGGCGAACAGCGGCTGAACGCCGCAGCCGCGATCGATGCGGGCGCCGCCGTGCTGATCGAGGACGGGCAGCTCACTCCCGAGCGCGTGCGGAGGGAGGTGGTCCCGCTGCTTCGGGACACGGATCGCCGTGCGGAGATGAGGCGGGCGGCCGAGAGCGTGGGATCGCGCACCGGGACCGAGGACCTCATCGCSCTCGCCGACCGCGCGCTGGCGCGCTGAGCCCCTCCAGCCCTGACCCGGCGAGCCGGGCGCCGCCCCGCTCGCCCCGACTTAGGATTATTCAGTCATGATCAGACCCGACCTCTCCCTGCCGATTCCGGACGACATCACCGCCGCGCACTTCATCGGCATCGGCGGCTCCGGCATGTCCGGACTCGCCCGGATGTTCCTCGATGCGGGCATCCGCGTCTCCGGCAGCGATCGCGCGGACAGCGCCAACCTGCGGGCGCTCGCCGACCTCGGYGCCGAGGTGCACGTSGGTCATGACGCGGCGAACCTGGGCGACGCCGACACCGTCGTGCACACCGGCGCGATCTGGCCGGAGAACCCGGAGTTCGTTCTCGCCAAGGAGCGGGGACTGCATGTGATCCACCGGTCGCAGGCGCTGCACTGGCTGATCCGCGGGCGCCGCCTCGTCTCCGTGGCGGGCGCGCACGGCAAGACCAGCTCGACGGGCATGATCGTCACCGCGCTGCGCGAGCTCGGCGCCGATCCGAACTTCGTCAACGGCGGCGTGATCGAGCAGCTGGGCACCTCCAGCTCCTCCGGCGCCGACGATCTGTTCGTGATCGAGGCCGACGAGTCCGACGGCACGTTCCTGCTCTACGACACCTCGGTCGCCCTGATCACGAACGTCGACCCGGATCACCTGGACCACTACGGATCCGACGAGGCCTTCCACGAGGCGTTCGTGACCTTCGCGAACGCGGCGGGCGAGGCCGTCGTGATCTCGAGCGATGACGCCGGCGCCCTCCGCGTGCGAGCGGGGATCACGCATCCGAATGTCATCTCGTTCGGGCTCGCGGAGGACGCGGACCTGCGGGTCACCGACATCGTGACCGACGGTCCGGTCGCCGCGACCCTGACCTTGCGCGGCGCCTCCGCCCGCATGCAGCTCGCGGTGCCCGGCGTGCACAACGCGATCAACGCCGCGGGTGCCGTCGCCGTGCTCACGACGCTGGGGTACGAGCTGGCCGACGCCGCTCGCGCCGTCGAGGGCTTCGCGGGGACCGTGCGCCGGCTCGAGCTGCACGGCGTCGCCCGGGGCGTGAGCGTCTACGACGACTACTCGCACCACCCGACCGAGGTGCGCGCTGCACTGGATGCCATGCGCACGATCGTCGGCGACGGCCGCATCATCGCGATCCAGCAGCCGCACACCTATTCGCGTACTCAGCACATGTACCGTGAGTTCGCCGAAGTGCTCGAGACCGGTGCCGACCACACCGTCATGCTCGACGTGTACGGAGCCCGGGAGGATCCGGTTCCGGGAGTCACCGGTGAATTGGTCAGCGGCGCCTTCGCGGACCCGGATCACGTGCACTACGTCGCGGACTGGCAGCAGGCCGCCGACTACACGGCGTCCGTCGCGCGCGAGGGCGACTACGTGATCACGCTCGGCTGCGGCAACGTGTATCAGATCATCCCGCAGGTGCTGGACGCGCTGCGCGCCACCGCCGAGGGCTGACCGTGCGCCGGCCGTCCGCGATCCCCGCTTCGGCGCCTCCGGTCGAGCCGGAGCGTCCCGTTTCGGCAGAGCCGTCAGACGGCCCGTCGGCGCGTGCGTGGGGGCGGCAGACGGAAGTCGGGATCGCCGCGGCGGAGCCTGAGGCGACGTCGACGACGTCGGCCGACCGGAACGCGACGTCGTTGATCCCTCTCGAGCGGGGAGGGGCCGCCGAATCCTCGACGGTGCAGGACCGCGCGGTGGAAGCCGACCGGTCGGCGATGCAGGACGAGGCGCCGCTGACCGCGCGCGACCTCTGGCAGGCGACCCGGGCACGCCGGAAGGCGCTGCGCACGGAGATCCGCCGCTTCACCCAGCGTTCCCGGCGACGCCGCATCGGCTGGATCATCGGCGCCGCCCTCGCACTCCTCATCGTGGGCGGAAGCGTCGGCGCGGCGTACAGTCCGCTGTTCGCGGTGCAGACGATCACCGTCGAGGGGACGAGTTCACTCAAGGCGGGAGACGTGCAGAAGGCACTGTCGGGGCAGGTCGGCCGGCCGCTCGCGCTCGTCGACGCCAGCGCCGTCAAGGCCGCTCTGGTCAGATTCCCGCTGATCGAGACCTACCGTCTGGAGGCGCACCCTCCGCACGACCTCGTGGTTCGGATCGTTGAGCGCACGCCTGTCGGCGTGATCCAGCAGAGTGACGGGCGGTTCACGGTCGTCGATGTCGCAGGGGTCRTGCTCTCGACCAGCGAGGAGCAGCCTGCCGGATACGCGTTGATCGACGTCAGCGGCGGCACGGCGTCCAAGGCGTTCGCGGCGGTCGGCACGGCACTGCGAACACTGCCCGCCGAGCTGCGCGGCCAGGTCGCCGGCGCCGCCGCGTCCACTCCGGATGACATCGTGCTGCAGCTGAACGGCGGCGCCAAGGTGGTGTGGGGGAGTGCGGAGCAGTCCGCGCTCAAGACTCGGTCCCTGCAGGCGCTGATGAAGGCGAATCCGGACGCGGCGTCGTACGACGTGTCCTCTCCGGGCGTCGGCATCGTCGGCTGAGCACGAATATCCGAAACGATCGCGCGCAGGCGCGTGTCGCTTGGCTCCTGCGCGCCGTGTGCCGCTTACCTTCGATCAAAGAGAAAGCAATACCGGGAAATACTTTAACCTTCTGCTTGAGGTTTAAGGTTTCCGGCCCGGGGCTCGACATACATCGGAGGACGGGATGAGCCAGAACCAGAACTACCTTGCCGTGATCAAGGTCGTCGGTGTCGGCGGTGGTGGCGTCAACGCCGTCAATCGCATGATCGATCTCGGCCTGCGCGGCGTCGAGTTCATCGCGATCAACACCGACGCGCAGGCGTTGCTCATGAGCGACGCGGACGTCAAGCTCGACGTCGGTCGTGATCTGACCCGCGGTCTCGGCGCCGGCGCCGATCCCGAGGTCGGACGTCGGGCCGCGGAGGACCACGCTGAGGAGATCGAGCAGGCGCTGACCGGCGCCGACATGGTCTTCGTGACGGCGGGAGAGGGCGGCGGCACCGGAACGGGCGGCGCCCCGATCGTCGCGCGCATCGCGAAGTCGATCGGCGCGCTGACGATCGGCGTCGTCACCAAGCCGTTCTCCTTCGAGGGCCGCCGGCGCCAGTCGCAGGCCGACGCGGGCGTCGCCAAGCTGAAGGAAGAGGTCGACACCCTCATCGTGGTGCCGAACGACCGTCTGCTCGAGATCAGCGACCGCGGGATCTCGATGATCGAGGCGTTCGCCACGGCGGACCAGGTGCTGCTCGCCGGTGTGCAGGGCATCACCGATCTGATCACCACTCCCGGTCTCATCAACCTCGACTTCAACGACGTCAAGTCGGTCATGCAGGGAGCGGGATCCGCGCTCATGGGCATCGGCTCGGCGCGCGGCGCGGACCGCGCGATCAAGGCCGCCGAGCTCGCGGTCGAATCGCCTCTGCTGGAGGCGTCGATCGAGGGCGCGCACGGCGTGCTGCTGTCGATCCAGGGTGGATCGAACCTCGGCATCTTCGAGATCCACGACGCCGCGGATCTGGTCAAGGAGGCCGCGCACCCCGAAGCCAACATCATCTTCGGAACGGTCATCGACGACACCCTCGGCGACGAGGTGCGCGTCACGGTGATCGCCGCCGGCTTCGACAGCGGTGAGCCCACGCTGCGCCTGGACCCGCAGATCTTCTCGCGCACGACCACTCCTGCGGTCGCCGAGAAGCCTGCCGTCGAGGAGCGCGAGGATTCGGCACAGGCCGAGGAGGCGCCGCGCGAGACCGTTTCGGTGTCCGCGCCGTCGATCCCTCCAGTGCACACGAGCATCGAGCCGGCCTTCGACGAGAGCGACCTCGACATCCCCGAGTTCCTGAAGTGAGCTCGGTCGCCGAGCGGCTGTCCGCGATCGATGCAGCGATCGCGGACGCCGCACGGCTCGCGGGACGGGATCCCGCGGAGATCACGCGCATCGTCGTGACGAAGTTCCACCCCGCGTCGCTCGTGAGCGAGCTCTACGGCCTCGGCGTCCGAGAGGTGGGGGAGAACCGCCAGCAGGAGCTCTCCGCGAAGACGGAGGCCCTTGCCGGGCTGGATGATCTGCGCTGGCATTTCATCGGGCAGGCGCAGACGAACAAGGCCGGTGCGATCCGCCGGGCGGCGCAGGTCGTGCACTCGGTGGACCGCCTGCGACTCGCGGAGGCACTCGATCGAGCGGCGACCGACGACGTGCGGCTCGATGTCCTGCTGCAGATCAACCTCACCGACGACCCGGGCCGCGGGGGAGTCCCGCCGGCGGAGATCGAGCGGCTCGCCGAGCAGGTGCTCGCGCTGCCGACGCTGCGTTTGCGCGGCGTGATGGCCGTCGCGCCGCTCGACGAGGACCCGGCTGCGGCGTTCGCCCGAGTGCATGAGTCCGCGCAGCGCCTGCGCACGGTCGCGCCGGGAGCCGATTGGATCTCGGCCGGCATGACCGGCGATTTCGTCGAGGCGATCGCGGCAGGCGCGACACACCTACGCATCGGCACCGCAATCACGGGGGCACGACCCGCACAGGGTTAGCCTCGACACAGAACCACCCCTACACGTTCGGAGGACACGATGGGGAACCCGCTGAAGAAGACCATGGTGTACCTCGGCCTCGCCGATGAGGAAGAGGTCTACGAGGAGACTGCTCCGGCCGCGCACAGCGCTCGCCAGGAGCAGGTCCGGCACGAGCCCGTCCGTCGGGACGAGGTGCGTCGCGAGCGTGATGAGGCCAAGCCGGCTCCGGTCACGCCGCTGCGTCGCCCGACCGCGGTGCGTCAGCCCGCTGCGGGCGTCGTGAACGAGATCCTCACCGTGCACCCGAAGCAGTACCGCGACGCCCAGGTCATCGCGGAGAGCTTCCGTGACGGGATCCCGGTGATCATCAACCTCTCGCAGATGAGCGACGCCGACGCGCGCCGTCTGATCGACTTCGCAAGCGGGCTGTCTCTCGGCCTCTACGGCCGCATCGAGCGCGTGACGAGCAAGGTCTTCCTGCTGTCGCCGGAGAGCATCGCGGTGTCGGGGCAGGGCGGGATGGCCGGGGGCGACGAGCCCGCGCTCGCGCACTCCTGACACGTGGTGGTGCCGCCCGCGGTCTCCGTGATCGCAGCGATTCTGAACATACTGCTGCTGCTGTACCTGCTCACGCTGTTCGCTCGGCTGATCCTGGACTACATCCCCATCTTCAACCGCTCATGGCGCCCCCGTGGTGCCGGACTGATCGCGGCTGAGATCGTCTACACGCTCACCGACCCGCCGATCAGGATGTTCCGACGCCTCATTCCTCCGCTGAGGATCGGACCCGTCTCGCTGGACCTGGGCTTCACGCTCACGATGATCATCGTGCTGATCCTGATGTCGATCACGCGATCCTTCATCTGATCGTCTGTCGCTGTTCATCTGATTGTTCCTTGCCCCCCATCTGATCGTCTGTTGCCGCGTGCCGTCGCTGCACAGGGATCGGACGGCTATGCTTTTCTGAAGGTGCACGCCGAGGGGCAGGCGCCATTTCCACCCGGCCACCGAGAACTCATCGAAAGAGGAGCCACCCATGGCACTGACCCCGGATGACGTCGTCACCAAGCAGTTCCAGCACGTCCGTTTCAAGGACGGCTTCGACCCGGACGAGGTCGACGACTTCCTCGACGAGGTCGTACTCGAGTGGCGTAAGGCCCTCGACGAGAACGCGGAGCTGAAGGCCAAGCTGGCCGCCTACGAGTCCGGCGAGAAGGCTGCACCCGCGGCCGAGGCGCCGGTCGCTGCGGCACCCGCTCCCGTCGCCGCGCCGGTCGCGGAGACCGGTGCTCCTGCGGCCGCGACCGCCGGCATCATCGAGCTGGCGCAGCGCCTGCACGACGAGCACGTCGCCGAGGGCAAGTCCCAGCGCGACCAGCTCATCGCGGACGCCAAGGCACAGGCGTCGAAGATCCTCGCGGACGCCGAGCAGAAGCAGCGCGAAGAGACCGCCCGTCTCGAGCGCGAGCGCAACGTGCTCGAGAGCAAGATCAGCGAACTGCACACGTTCGAGCGGGATTACCGCACGCAGCTTCGCAGCTACATCGAGGGTCAGCTCCGCGACCTCGACGAGAAGGGCGGCCCCAACGGGGACGCCTCCTCCGCGCAGTAAGGAGCCCCGTTGACCCGGCGTCAACCGCTTCACGGTTCGGCGGCCGGCGCGATCATTGCGATTCTCGCAGTGTTCGTGCTGGCCGCCGATCAGTTTGTGAAGCATCTCACCATCACGAACCTCCCGCTGGAGCAGACGGTCCCCGTTCTCGGCGGCTTCCTGCAGCTCTTCTACGTCCGCAATTCCGGGGCCGCGTTCTCCATCGGCGCCGGTTACACGTGGATCTTCACCATCGCCCTCGCCGTCGTCGCGTGCGTGATCGTGTGGAAGGCGTTCGCGGTGCGCGCACGCCTGTGGGCCGTCGTGCTCGGGGCACTCCTCGGCGGTGTGCTCGGGAACCTCACCGACCGCGTCTTCCGTGAACCGGGCTTCGGCGTCGGACACGTCGTCGACATGATCTCGATGCCGTGGATGCTGCCGGCGATCTTCAACGTCGCGGACATCTTCATCGTCAGCGGCATGATCTCGATCGCCTTGCTGATCATCACAGGCCTCCGCCTCGACGGCACCCGTGAGCGGGATCACAAGGCTGAGTCGGCCGCTGAACCGTCCGACCATGACACATCGGGATCCGACCGCATCGACGATGACTCCGCCGGGACCGAAGGCGCATCTGCCGACATCGCTGCCCAGGACGTGGCGACGAGTGCCGATCCGCAGAGCCCCGCTCGGCGCGACGGTGCAGGATCCGAGGCCTGATCGTGGAATCGCGCTCTCTTCCGGTCCCGGACGGACTGGACGGTGTCCGTGTCGATGCGGCGCTGGCGAAGATGCTCGGGTTCTCCCGCACGTTCGCGGCAGAGGTCGCCGAGGCCGGGGGAGTGGCGCTCGATGGTGTCGTCCTGGGCAAGTCGGACAAACTGCGCGCCGGMGGCTGGCTCGACGTGGARTGGGCGCCSAAACAGGAGCYCMGGATCGAACCCATCGCSGTGCCGGAGCTCGGCATCGTCTATGACGACGACGACATCGTGGTGGTCGACAAGCCCACCGGGGTCGCTGCGCACCCGTCCGTGGGCTGGGAGGGCCCGACGGTCGTCGGCGCTCTCGCCGCAGCAGGCTTCCGGATCGCCACCAGCGGGGCGCCCGAGCGTCAGGGCGTCGTACATCGCCTCGATGTCGGAACCAGCGGCCTCATGGTGGTTGCGAAGACCGAGGCGGCCTACTCCGCACTCAAGCGGGCCTTCAAGGAGCGCACGGTCGAGAAGATCTACCACGCGGTCGTGCAGGGGCACCCGGATCCGCTCGCAGGCACGATCGACGCTCCGATCGGGCGGCATCCGAACCACTCCTGGAAGTTCGCGGTGATCCCTGACGGCAAGCCGTCGGTCACCCATTACGAGACGCTCGAGGCGTTCCCCGGCGCATCGCTGCTGGAGATCCACCTCGAGACCGGCCGGACGCACCAGATCCGTGTGCACATGGCCGCGCACAGGCACCCGTGCGTGGGGGACCCGCTGTACGGTGCCGACCCGACCCTGTCGGCGCGGCTGGGCCTGACGAGGCAGTGGCTGCACGCGCACCGGCTCGGTTTCGCGCACCCCACCACCGGGGAGTGGGTCCAGACGGAGTCTCCGTACCCCGCCGATTTCCGGCACGCGCTGGACGTGCTCCGCGGCGAGGACTGAGTCTTCGGCATCCGCGTTCGGATCCGAGATCAGAGTGGCAGCTCGCCTGTCGCCGACACCACGCCTTCAAGGGTCGCCTCCAGGAACCGGACGACCACCTCTGGGTCCTCGTCGCGGTCGATGACGAGGCTGATCAGTGTCTCCTCGGTGAAGGAGACCCAGGCGCGCAGGGCGACGCGGAGCCCCGGGGTGTCCGGCGTGCCGAGTTCGGTGAACGCGTCGAGAAGACGCGCGGCGTTGAGGTCACGCGACTCGTCGACCACGCGCCGGACGGCGGGGTCGCCGCTCGCGATCCCGCGCACCAGAGAGTGGAACGTGCCCTGATGCTGCCGCACGAACTCCGTGATGCGCAGCAGAGTGTCGCGCACTCGCGCCCGCGGCTCCAGGTCATCGCGCGGCTCGGAGGCGAGCAGCAGACTGTCCCTCGCCATGGTCACCACCGCGAGGTGCATGCCCTGCCTGGTCTCGAAGTAGTGGAACAGGAGAGGCCGTGACACTCCGGCGCGCTGGGCCAGCACGTCCATCGTGAGYTCGTCCAGGGAATGCTCGGCGAGGAAGTTCACCCCGGTCGCGACGAGCTGCGCACGACGCTCCTCAGGAGTGAGTCTGGCGCGTCGCAGGTCGGGCATGCCCCGAGCCTAGCGGGATGCGCAGCGATGGCCGTGTCCGGTATTGACTCTGAGTCAACGGGCAATATACTCGACCAGGTGAACGCCGCCATCGCAGCCGGCGCACTGGAGGAGGATCGATGAAGTTCCCGAAGTCCGACCGTGTCCGCAAGTTCGGGTCGTCCCACGCAGGCCGTATCGCCCTCGTCGCCATTCCGGCGGGCGTGGTCGCCGCAGCGCTGATGGGCGGCGTCGCCCAGGGCGCGGTACCCGTGTCGTTCGCCGTATCGGGGAGCCAGTTCCAGATCGGCGCCTCCCAGCTCGAGGGCACCGGTTTCTCGCAGTACGCCGGTGTCGCGAAGGACACGGAGGGCAAGGAGCACACCGTCGCCATCGCGAACATCAAGAGCGCCACGCTCAACGACCTCTGCCAGTCGGTGATCACCGACACGCCGCTCGGCAAGGTCGGCGTGCTCATCAAGGCGGGTGGCAACGGCAACCCGGCGTCCGCCAGCGATCTGCAGATCGGCATGACCGGCCTCAAGGGCGACGCCTCCTTCGGTGCGATCCGCATCGGCGTGGACGCCTCCACCGTCAACACCGAGGCGAAGGGCTCCGCCGGAGACTTCGCTCAGGACGCCGACACCGTCTCGATCAAGAACCTGCAGCAGACGGCCTGGAGCACTCAGGCCTCGGTGTTCACCCTCACGGGCATGACGCTGGAGCTGACGGACGGTTCGCAGGGATGCTTCTGAACGAGGCCACGATGACCGACGAGACCAGCGCATCCGGATCCGCACGGCGTGATCGTCGGGATGCCGCGGCTCCCGTGCTGCGGCCGGTGCGCAACGGGGCAGAGTCCGCGCCGGCCGTCGTCGCGGGTGGCGTCGACCACACCGTCGATGCGAGCGCCGCGCCGGAGGTGACGTCGTCCGCGCGAGGATTCCGGCACTGGCGGCGGCAGCGTCCGTTCATCGGGGGACTGCTCGTCGCCGTCGGCGGAATCGAGATGTTCTTCTCCGGTCAGCTCGACATCGGGCATCTGCACGTCCAGCTGGGCATCGAGGGGCTGCAGGCGACGATCATCCCGATCGCGCTGCTGCTGCTCGGGATCCTCGGGATCACGATGCCCGCGCACCATGTCTTCTACGGCATCCTGGCCCTGGTCGTCGCCATCTACTCGCTGATCGGAGTGAACCTCGGTGGCTTCATCGTAGGGATGCTCCTGGCCGGGACCGGGGCGGTGCTCGTCGTCGCCTGGATGGGGCCGCGCGATCCCGTGGCCGCGTGCGGATCCGAGGAGGCGGCATCGTGAAGGCGCAGCGCCGCCACGGTGCCGTACTCCTGGCATCGCTCGCCCTCGTCGCGCCGATGATGCTCGGCGCCGCCGCTGTTCCRGCGTCGCAGCCGGCTGGGCTGTGCATCCCGCTGCTGTGGTGCCCCTCCCCGAGCCCGACGCCGACGACGCCCCCGCCGACATCCGGCCCTTCCGTGCCAGGGCTGCCCGCCGTGCCGGGAGCTCCGACGACCCCCGGCGCCACGACGCCGAGCGTTCCAGGAGGTGCCGCGCCGACGCCCGCTCCGACCCCTGTCGTGGCGGCGAAGGACGAGGGCGCTCCGATCTTCACGAAGACCCCGGCCTCCATGGGGTCGCAGGGACTGTCGTTCACCGGGCTGAGCGGCATCGCGATCGTGGACGTGCCGACGATCGACGGCGGCACCGTTCGCGCTCTGAAGATCTCCGCGGACTCGATCACGATCTCAGGGTTCTCGCTGACCGTCCGGCCGCCGGACAAGGCTGGGCTCGTCACCAACGCCGACACCATGACCCTCACCGGGCACGTGAGCGTGTATCTGGGCTCGATCACGGCGACCACCCAGGACGGCCGCGGCCTGACCCTGGGAACGGACACCCCGCCGCCCCTGGACGATGTGAAGCCGGGCCTGCTGCGCGTCACGATGGGCCTCGTGGGCACCGTCGCGGACTCGATCAGCTATACGAACACGGACCAGCGCATCGTCGAACCGTGATGTCTGGCCTCCGGGGCAGACTGGGGACATGAGCATCGAGGTGCGCCCCGCAACCGTCTTCGACGATGTCGCGACGCTCGTCGGGCCGAAGAACCCGGCATCGCAATCGTGCTTCTGCCTGAGCTATCGGATCCCCAGCAAGGAGAGCCAGGCACTGCGCGGCGAGGCCAGGGCGGCGAGGGTTCGCGAGCTGTGCGAGCAGGATCCGGCGCCGGGAGTGATCGCCTACCTCGACGACGAGCCGGTGGGATGGGCGGCGGTGCACCCGCGGTGGGATACGAGCTTCGCCCGCAACAAGCTGATCCCACTCGTCGACGACCTCGACGTATGGACGCTGTGGTGTCTGCGTGTGCGACCGGGGTACCGGAAGCAGGGCATCACGCACACGCTGATCGACGGAGCCGTCGCCTATGCGCGGGACAGCGGCGCGCCGGCGATCGAGGGGTACCCGGTAGACAACCGGGGTGCGAAGGTCGATCTGACGATGGCCTATGTCGGCACGCGGGCGCTGTTCGAGTCGGCCGGCTTCACAAAGGCTGCGGACACCGGATCCGTGCTCAACGGGTTCCCCCGTGTGCTGATGCGCCGGGATCTGCGCTGAGCACCCGAGCAGCAGCGGGCTCTCAGGTCCGCGGCGGTCGCCCGCCGCGGAAGTGCGCAGGGTCGTCCTCGGCCATGGCGAGCGCGATCTTGCGGACGTGGGCATCGTCGACGTAACCCATCGCGGCGAGGTCGTAGAAGCCGACCTCGGTGAGTTCGCCGTCGGAAGGGTGCGGCTCGCCCGAGATCCACGCGCAGCGGAAAACCAGATCCAAGTAGTCGACCTCGTCGCCATTCGCGTAGGTCACACGGGGGAGCTGCTGCACGAGGGCGAGCCGCTCGACCTTCACGGCCACGCCGGCTTCCTCGAGACACTCCCGCACGGCGGTGTCCGCCGGCTCCTCGCCGGGTTCCACGATGCCGGAGACCGCCTGCCATGCGCCGTTGTCCGCGCGCTTGCCGAGCAGCACCTTCTCGTCGCGGAACACGATCGCGGTGACGCCGACGAGGTTCAGCGGGGCATGGCCCACATGCTCCCGGAGGGCGAGGACGAAGTCGGGAGTGGTCATCGGATCAGGGTACCGGGCGTCTCCTGAACCGAATGGCTGGAGGAATACCGTTCGGCTGGTGGAATCGGGTGGAATCGCCCGCCGGCTGGCATCTCGCCAGCCAAATGGATGCGGGCCCAAAGGAAGTGATGGTGACGCCCATCGGCGGGCGCGGCACCTCGATGTCCCACCCAGAAACGTAGACTCGAAGCATGGCATCAGACTCCTTCGTCCACCTGCACGTGCACAGCGAGTATTCGATGCTGGACGGGGCTGCGCGCATCGGGCCGCTGGTGCAGGAGGCCGTCGCGCAGGGCATGCCGGCGGTCGCTGTCACCGACCATGGCAACACTTTCGCCGCGTTCGAGTTCTACAAGGCGGCCCAGGCCGCCGGCGTCAAGCCGATCATCGGCATCGAGGCCTACGTCACCCCGGGAACGCACCGCAGCGACAAGTCGCGCGTGCAGTGGGGCTCTCCCGAGCAGCGCCGCGATGATGTCTCCGGATCCGGTGCCTACACGCACATGACGCTGCTCTCGGAGACCACCGAGGGCATGCACAACCTGTTCCGCCTCTCCTCGACCTCGAGCCTGGAGGGCTACTACTTCAAGCCGCGCATGGACCGCGAGATCCTGCAGAAGTACTCCAAGGGTCTGATCGCGACGACCGGATGCCCCTCGGGTGAGATCCAGACCCGCCTGCGCCTGGGCCAGTACGACGTGGCGCGTGCGGCGGCCGCGGAGTTCCAGGACATCTTCGGCAAGGAGAACTACTTCGCCGAAATCATGGATCACGGTCTCGAGATCGAGCGCCGCGTCACCGGCGACCTGCTCAAGATCGCGAAGGACCTCGGGATCCCGCTCGTCGGCACGAATGACCTGCACTATACGCACCAGCACGACTCGACCAGTCACGCGGCTCTGCTCTGCGTGCAGTCGGGCTCCACCCTCGATGACCCGAACCGGTTCAAGTTCGACGGCGACGGCTACTACGTGAAGTCCGCAGCGGAGATGCGCCAGGTGTTCCGCGATCACCCCGAGGCGTGCGACAACACGCTGCTCATCGCCGAGCGCTGCGACGTCTCTTTCAACACCGGTGCCAACTTCATGCCGCGCTTCCCCGTCSCGCAGGGAGRGACGGAGGAGAGCTGGTTCATCAAGGAAGTCGAGAAAGGCCTGCAGTACCGATACCCGGGCGGTATCCCGGACGCGGTGCGCAAGCAGGCGAACTACGAGGTCGAGGTGATCTCGTCCATGGGGTTCCCGGGCTACTTCCTCGTCGTCGCCGACTTCATCAACTGGGCGAAGGACAATGGCGTGCGTGTGGGCCCCGGACGTGGGTCCGGTGCGGGCTCCATGGCGGCCTACGCGATGAGGATCACAGACCTCGACCCGCTCGAGCACGGCCTGATCTTCGAGCGGTTCCTCAACCCCGATCGCGTCTCCATGCCCGACTTCGACGTCGACTTCGACGACCGTCGTCGTGGCGAGGTGATCCAGTACGTGACCGAGAAGTACGGCGACGAGCGCGTCGCGCAGATCGTCACGTACGGCACGATCAAGGCGAAGCAGGCGCTGAAGGACGCGGGCCGTGTGCTCGGCTTCCCGTTCAGCATGGGGGAGAAGCTCACCAAAGCCATGCCGCCGCCCGTGATGGGCAAGGACATGCCGCTGGACGGCATGTTCAACCCGGAGCACCCGCGGTACAAGGAGGCCAGCGAGTTCCGCGTCGTGATCGAGTCCGATCCCGAGGCGAAGACCGTGTTCGACACGGCCCTGGGCCTGGAGAATCTGAAGCGCCAATGGGGTGTGCACGCCGCCGGCGTGATCATGTCCTCGCATCCGCTGATCGACATCATCCCGATCATGAAGCGCGAGCAGGACGGCCAGATCGTCACGCAGTTCGACTACCCGTCCTGCGAGTCCCTTGGCCTCATCAAGATGGACTTCCTGGGGTTGCGCAACCTCACGATCATCTCCGACGCCCTCGCGAACATCCGGATGAACCGGGGCGAGGAGCTCGTACTCGAGGACCTCGCGCTCGACGACCGGCCGTCCTACGACCTGCTCACCCGCGGCGACTCGCTGGGCGTGTTCCAGCTCGACGGCGGTCCGATGCGTGCGCTGATGCGTCTGATGAAGCCGGACAACTTCGGCGACATCTCGGCCCTCATCGCGCTGTACCGCCCGGGCCCCATGGGCGCCAACTCCCACACGAACTACGCGCTCCGCAAGAACGGCCTGCAGGAGATCACCCCGATCCACCCGGAGTTCGCCGAGTCGCTGAAGGACATCCTGGAAGAGAGCTACGGCCTCATCATCTACCAGGAGCAGGTGATGGCGATTGCGCAGCGGGTGGCCGGGTTCTCCCTCGGCCAAGCCGACATCCTGCGTCGCGCGATGGGCAAGAAGAAGAAGTCGGAGCTGGACAAGCAGTTCGAGGGCTTCCAGGCCGGCATGCACGCGAACGGATACTCGGACGGCGCCGTCAATGCGCTCTGGGAGATCCTGCTGCCGTTCTCCGACTACGCCTTCAACAAAGCGCACTCCGCCGCCTACGGTGTCATCTCGTACTGGACGGCGTACCTCAAGGCGCATTACCCCGCGGAGTACATGGCCGCGCTGCTCACGAGCGTCGGCGACTCCAAGGACAAGATGGCGCTCTACCTGAACGAGTGTCGCCGCATGGGCATCAAGGTGCTGCCGCCCGACGTGCGCGAGTCGATCAACTTCTTCGCCGCCGTCGGCGAGGACATCCGCTTCGGTCTCGGCGCTGTGCGCAACGTCGGATCCAACGTCGTCGAGGGCATCGTCCAGGGGCGTCAGGAGGAGAACTTCACCTCCTTCCACGACTTCCTGAAGAAGGTGCCACTGCACGTGGCGAACAAGCGCACGGTCGAGTCGCTGATCAAGGCTGGAGCCTTCGATTCGATGGGCGACACCCGGCGCGCGCTCGTGGAGATCCACGAGGACGCCGTAGAGGCGTCGGTGGGCCAGAAGCGCAACGAGGCGCAGGGCGCGATCGGCTTCGATTTCGACAGCCTGTACGACGAGATCGAGGAGGTCGCTCCGCCCAAGGTGCCGGTCCGTCCGGAATGGACGAAGAAGGACAAGCTCGCATTCGAGAGAGAGATGCTCGGCCTGTACGTGTCCGACCATCCGCTCGCCGGTCTCGAGGTGCCACTGGCGAAGCATGCCTCGATCGGGATCAACAGCCTGCTGGAGTCCGAAGACCTGCAGGACGGCGACCAGGTGACCGTCGCCGGGCTCGTCACGAGCGTGCAGCACCGCGTCGCCAAGGCCAGCGGCAACCCCTACGGCATGATCACCGTGGAGGACTTCGGCGGCGAGATCACCATCATGTTCATGGGCAAGACGTATCTGGAGTTCCAGAGCACGCTGCAACAGGACACGATCCTCGCGGTGCGCGGTCGCGTCTCCCGTCGCGACGACGGAATGAACCTGCACGCGCAGTCGGCGTTCACGCCCGACGTCGGATCCTTCGACGCCGCGGGTCCGCTGTCGCTATTGGTGCCCGAGCAGCGCGCTACGGAGCGGGTGATCGAGGATCTCGCGGACGTTCTGCGCCGGCATGCGGGCGAGACCGAGGTCATGCTGAAGATGCATCGCGGCGGCCGTGCCAAGGTCTTCGAAGTGCCCATGCCGGTGACCGTCACCGCGGACCTGTTCGGCGACCTGAAGTCGCTGCTCGGCCCGCAGTGTCTGGGCTGAGCAGGGCGCCGCTTTCCTCTCTTCCCTGCCCGCGCTTCCCTCGGGTACGCGAGTACCGCACAGGGGCTCCCCACCGCCGCCAGGTAGTATCTGGTCCCGTTCGACGGCCGAAGTCCCCAGCGGCCGCACGACGAAAGGAAGTACTGATGACCGGCGACGTCCCCTCCGCTGAGATGGCGCAGGACGAACAGGATCCGACATCGAGCCCCCTCGCCTCGTCTGACACGGAAGTCGACGACGGACCGCTGCCCGCTGCCGCCCCGCAGCAGGGCTGGTTCGGCTTCACGCTGCGCGAGCTGATCGTCATCGCGGCATGGGTGATCGCGTTCGCGCTGTCCTTCGTGCCGGGTGCCGGGAGCGTCCTGGACGCCTCCGCAACGGTCTGGACGATGAACGGCGCCTGGGCACTGGCGATCGGCGTGCCCACCGCGGCCGTGTTCCTCGTCGTACTGCGACGGCTTTCTCCCGAGGGGATCCGCCGGGTCGGATCCCTCGGCATCGACCAGTTCGCTTCGGTCGCCTTCTCCGTCGCCCTGGTCAGCTGGGTCGTGCTGCTGTGGCAGCAGCTGGATCTGGTCGCCGCGACACGACGGTCCGCGCTGGTCACCTGGCCGCTGTGGCTGGAGATCCTGCTGGCGCTGGTCCTCGTCGCCGTCACGGTGTTCGCAGCCCTCATCCCCGGGATCCGCGAGGACTTCGAGGACCGCATCGAGACGCTCGCGCACCGCAACGCGAACCCCGTGCGACCGGTGTTCTCCCGGCCGCGTCCCGTGCGTGCGCGGGGGAGCATCTCCGACCCGCAGAACGAGGACGATGTGGATCCGGGACTGCTGCACGAGAACGAGGTCGGAGCCGCAGGACATCTCTCCGCCACCGGGGTCACCGGTGCAGTGGTGCAGGGCGAGGCGGGCTACGTACCCGAGCATCACCGGGAGTCCTTCCTCGCATCGGAGGAGTACGACGGATCCGCGCCCGCATCGGCGGAGAACCCCTCTGGCGCGGGGATGCCGAGGGTCGCAGACGACGCCCCCTTCGACGTCGTGCCTGCGGAGGATGCGCCGACCGAGGCGATCCTGGAGGCGCCGTCCGAGACCCGCCAGGACGCGGTCCCCGAGACCCGGCAGGACGCCGAGACACGGACCTCGACCACGGACTCGCCGGATGAAGAAGGCGAACCCGCCACTCGCACGGACGCCCGCCGCGCCGCCGATGCAGAAGCGTCGCCGGCATCGGGGCCCGACGCGGACGCCGGCCACGGATCCGCCGATGAGCAGGATGCAGCGGCCGCGCCGCACGACCTGTCCGACACCATGACCCAGGTCCTCGGCGATCTGCTCGAGCCCTCGCCTGCGGACGAAGTGGCCACGCACGCCGTCGACGTCGTGCCGCAGGAGCGCAACCGGGGCGCTGCCGCAGCATCAGCGGCGCGGGATGAGCAGCCCCAGCCGTTCTGGGCGCTCGCGCCCGACACCCGGGCCGTGCATGACGCACGCGGTGACACGATTTTCACAATCGGACCCGAAGCATGGATCCTTGTTCTCGAGGACCGCGGCGGCGCCTTCGTGGTGCGCCACGACGACGGTCGCGTGGGTTACCTGCACGACACCGAGAACATGACACGAGGCTGAAGACGCATGCAGACGATCGACCTGAGGGGACGCTCCCTCTCCACCGCTGAGATGCTGGCCGTCGTGCCACGCGCGACCGCCGCCCGCGCCGAGGCGCTGGCGACCGCGACCGCGATCGTGGAGGACGTSCGCGTCCGCGGTGAGGAGGCMCTGCGTGAGCAGGCCGAGCGKTTCGACMASGTCAGCGGGCACGCGATCCGGGTTCCTCGCGAGCACCTCGACGACGCTCTCGCCGGTGTCGACCCGCAGGTGCGGGACGCGCTGGAGGCGGCGATCGAGCGGGTGCGCCGGGGCTCCGCCGCGCAGGTGCCCGCGCCGCAGGTCACCGAGATCGAACCGGGCGCCCGTATCGTGCAGCGCTGGCAGCCGGTCGGACGGGTCGGCGTCTACATCCCCGGCGGGAAGGCTCCCCTCGCCTCGAGCGTCGTGATGAACGTCGTGCCCGCTCAGGTCGCGGGCGTCGAGAGCATCGCCCTCGCCTCCCCGCCGCAGTCGGCAGAAGACGGCCGGATCCACCCGACCATCCTCGCCGCGGCCGCCCTGCTCGGCGTGGACGAGGTCTACGCGATCGGCGGTGCAGGTGCGATCGGCGCTCTCGCGCACGGTGTCGCGGCGATCGGACTCGACCCGGTCGACGTCATCTCCGGACCGGGCAACAACTACGTCGCCTCCGCGAAGCGCGCCGTTGCCGGCGTCGTCGGGACGGACTCCGAGGCAGGGGCGACCGAGATCCTCATCGTCGCCGATGCCGCAGCTGACGCTCGTCTTGTCGCCGCAGATCTGATCAGCCAGGCCGAGCACGATGAGCAGGCCTCCGCTGTGCTCGTCACGGACTCGGCCGAACTCGCGGACCGTGTGGCGGTCGAGGTCGCGACGGCCGCAGCCGCCACACGACACAGCGCGCGTGTGCAGACCGCGCTGGACGGTCCGCAGTCGGCGATCGTGCTGGTCGACGACCGTGCCGCCGCCGTGGCGTTCAGCAATGCCTATGCCCCCGAGCACCTCGAACTGCATCTCGTGGACGCCGAGGAGGCGGCCGCGGTCTTCACGAGCGCCGGTGCCGTGTTCGTCGGAGATCAGACGCCGGTGAGCCTGGGCGATTACATGGCGGGCAGCAACCACGTGCTTCCGACCGGGGGACAGGCGCGCTACGCCTCCGGCCTCGGCGCCTACACGTTCCTCCGCCCGCAGCAGGTGATCTCGTACGACCGCGATGCGCTGGCGCGCGCCCGCAAGGGCGTCGTGGCACTCGCCGACGCGGAGATCCTGCCGGCGCACGGCGAGGCCGTCCAAGCCCGGTTCGCAGGAGCGCCGGAGCCCGCCGCGGCGACCGGGGCGTAGGCTTTCACGAATGCACTGCCCGTTCTGCCGCCACCCGGACTCCCGCGTCATCGACTCGCGCACGAGCGATGACGGCCTTTCGATCCGTCGACGCCGTCAGTGCCCGGAGTGCGGCGGGCGGTTCACGACCACCGAGACCGCGAGCCTGAACGTCATCAAGCGATCCGGTGTGATGGAGCCGTTCAGTCGCGAGAAGGTCATCTCCGGCGTCCGCAAGGCCTGCCAGGGGCGCCCTGTCACCGAGGCGGATCTGGCGATCCTCGCGCAGCGCGTCGAGGAAGCGGTACGGCAGACCGGCGTCTCGCAGCTGGACACCAACGAGATCGGCCTGGCCATCCTGGGCCCGCTGCGGGATCTGGACGAGGTTGCCTACCTCCGCTTCGCGAGCGTGTACCAGGCGTTCGACTCACTTGAGGACTTCGAGGCGTCCATCGCCGAACTGCGCGCCGACCATCAGAGGGCGGCCGAGCAGACGGCGCTCTGAGCGACGGGTCGGTATCAGGGGCCTGACCCCGGTAGCCTGGCAGGAATGTATGCCCTGCTCTTCCGCCTCGTCCTCGCGCGCTTCGATCCCGAATTCGCCCACCATGCCGGCATGGTCGTGGTGCGGATTCTCGGAGTGCCTCCGTTCTCCTGGGTCGCGCGTGCGCTGACCCGGCCGGCGGCGGGCGATGAGGTGCGGGCACTGGGGCTCACATTCCCGACTCCGTTCGGTATCGCGGCGGGGTTCGACAAGAACGCGGTCGGCGTGCGCGGGTTGTCCGCGCTCGGCTTCGGACATGTCGAGGTCGGTACGATCACGGCCATCCCGCAACCGGGCAACCCCAAGCCGCGCCTGTTCCGGCTCATCCCGGATCGCGCCGTGGTGAACCGCATGGGCTTCAACAACGCTGGTGCCGAGGCCGCGGAGAAGCGACTCTGGAAACTCCGCCGCCGCAGGCCGGTCGCCGTCATCGGGGTCAACATCGGTAAGAGCCGCGTGGTCGCCGTCGAGGACGCGACCGCCGACTACGTCGCATCGGCCGTGCGCCTCGCGCCGCTCGCGGACTACCTCGCGATCAACGTCTCGTCGCCGAACACGCCGGGCCTTCGGGGGCTGCAGGCCGTGGAGACCCTCGCACCGCTGCTGCGCGCCGTGAAGGCCGCGGCCGGTGCGACCCCGCTGCTGGTGAAGATCGCCCCGGACCTTCCCGACGACGAGGTCACGGCGATCGCTGAGCTCGCCGTCGCCGAGGGGCTGGACGGACTCATCGCCACCAACACCACGATCACCCGCGACGGTCTCGTCACGGATCCGGAGAAGGTCGCCGCGGCGGGGGAGGGCGGCCTCTCCGGCGCCCCGCTCAAGGAGCGCTCGCTCGCCGTCCTCCGCCTCGTGCGCGACGCCGTGCCCGCTGACTTCTGCGTCATCTCGGTGGGCGGGGTCGAGACGGGCGCCGAGGTACGGGAACGGCTCGACGCCGGTGCCACGCTGGTGCAGGGTTACACCGCGTTCCTCTATCGCGGGCCGCTCTGGGCGCGCCAGATCCGCGCGGGGCTGCGTCGCCGCTGATCCGACACGGAAGAGCGGCGCGGACCACGTCGTACACGAAGAAGGATCCCGGCGCCACGCGCACGGGATCCTTCTTCTCTGTCAGGGGATCCGGATCAGTCCGGGTACTGTCCGCGCTTGACCTGCGGCTTCGGCAGACGCATGAAGCGCATCTGCAGGGATCGCATGGCGGCGTACCAGGCCAGTCCGCGCTCACGCTTGTCCTTGCCGAACTTGTCGGCGATCCGGCGGTTCACGCGGATGCCGAGGAAGACCATGTCGATGATCGCGATCGCGATGAAGCCCCACAGGCCGATGAACGCCCAGTAGGCGACCAGGGTGTTCGGGATCAGCGASACSACGATCACGACGACCATGAGRGCCATGATCCACTCGCTGACRTGCCAGCCGGCGTCGACGTAGTCGCGYACCCAGCGRCGCTGMGGMCCGCGGTCRCGRACSGGGAGGTAYTTCTCCTCGCCGTTSGCCATGCCGACGCGCTGCCGCTCCTGGCGCTGGCGAAGGTCAGCGCGCGCCTGCGCCTTGGCCTCTTTGGTGTCCGGCACGAGCGGCCGGCGTCGAGCGGCCTCCTGCTCCGCGCGCGTCGGCGTGCGGCGCCCCTTGCCGTTCGCGTCGGCTGAGTCCTCTGGTGCGGGGGTGGGAGTGCTGGGCACGAAGGCTCCTGATGTCGAGAGAGCGGGAAACGGGTGTTCTCTAAGATTACCTGCATGACTTCTCCCTCCTCCTCGGTCACCGCACCCGGTGACGTCGAAGCCGCCGTCACCGCCGCCGTGAGCACCGGGATCCCCGCTGCGCTCAGCGATCTCGGCGCTCTCGTGCGCATTCCCGGGGTCGCCTGGCCGGCGTTCGATCAGACCCAGCTCGTGCGCAGCGCCGCCGCCGTCGCCGAGCTCGCCGAGGGCACAGGCGTGTTCGACAGCGTGCGCGTGCTGCGTGCGGCCATCCCCGGCACCGACGAGGTCGGCCAGCCCGCGATCCTGGCGCGTCGCGCCGCACGCAACGGCAAGCCCACGATCCTGCTCTACGCGCACCACGACGTCCAGCCCCCTGGGGATGACGAGCTGTGGGACAACCCGCCGTTCGAGCCCACCGTCCGGGACGGGCGTCTGTATGGTCGAGGGGCCGCCGATGACAAGGCCGGGATCATGGCGCACATCGCGTCCATCCGTGCGGTCGCGGAGGCGCTCGGCGATGACCTCGACCTCGGGATCGCGATGTTCATCGAGGGCGAGGAGGAGTACGGATCCCGCTCGTTCGGGCAGTTCCTCAGCGACAACGAGGACGCCCTGCGCGCCGACGCCATCGTCGTGGCCGACTCCGGCAACTGGGACTCCGTCACACCGGGTCTCACGGTGTCTCTGCGTGGCGCGGTGCGCTTCACCCTCACCGTGCGGACCCTCGGCCACGCCTCGCACTCCGGCATGTTCGGGGGAGCGGTGCCCGATGCCATGCTCGCGACCATCCGCCTGCTGAACACGCTCTGGGACGAGAACGGATCCGTCGCTGTCGAGGGGCTGACGGTACGCGATGCGGAGACGCCCGAGTACAGCGAGGAGACGCTGCGCGAGGAGACCGGGCTGCTGCCCGGCGTCACGCCCATCGGCGACGGCACGATCCTCAGCCGCATCTGGAACAAGCCCTCGGTCACCGTGATCGGGGTGGACGCCACTTCCGTTGCGGCCGCATCCAACACGCTCTCGCCGGAGACGACGGTCGTGCTGAGCTGCCGCATCGCGCCGGGGCAGAGCGCGGACGACGCGTACGCCGCGCTGCAGGCGCACCTGCGTGCTCATGCGCCCTTCGGCGCGGAGCTCTCCTTCTCCGACGTCGACCTCGGCAACCCGTTCCTGGTCGACACGAGCGGCTGGGCGGTCGGGCTGACGCGCGGCGCCATGAAGGACGGCTACGGCACCGCACCCGTCGACCTCGGTATCGGCGGATCCATCCCGTTCATCGCCGACCTGGTGGAGCGCTTCCCCGGCGCGGAGATCCTCGTGACCGGCGTGGAGGACCCGCACGCGCGGGCGCACAGCCCCAACGAGTCGCTGCACCTGGACACCTTCCGCCACGCCGTGGCGACGGAGGCGCTGCTGCTCACCCGGATGAACGAGATCACCCTCTGACGAGGAAGGGCGCATCGATCGCGGTCATGACCGGCCGCGCTCGATGCCGCCCTCGTGCGCGGCGGTAGACTCGAAGCACGGGAACCGTGCCGGTGCACGGCCGATCCAAGGAGCGACATGAGCGACATCACCCTCACCCCCGAGACCACCGCCCACGGCGTGAAGCTCACCGACGCCGCCGCGGCGAAGGTGAAGAGCCTGCTGGAGCAGGAGGGTCGCGACGACCTCCGCCTGCGCGTCGCCGTGCAGCCCGGCGGCTGCTCCGGCCTGATCTACCAGCTSTACTTCGACGAGCGCTATCTCGAAGGCGACGAGACCGTCGATTTCGATGGCGTCGAGGTGATCGTCGACAACATGAGCGTGCCGTATCTCGACGGCGCGGCGATCGACTTCAAGGACACCATCTCGGAGCAGGGATTCACGATCGACAACCCCAACGCGCAGGGTTCCTGCGCCTGCGGCGACAGCTTCCACTGAGCCGCGAAATCCCTTCTCCCACCCCTGCGCCATCCACGCCGAACCTGCGTGGATGGCGTGAATCGGGTGTGAGCTTGCCCTAGACTGGGGTAGCCCACGTCCGTGATCTGAAAGGTGCATCGTGCCCTCGAAACGCCGCCTTCGTTGGGCCGCACTCCCCCTGGGAGTAGCGGCAGCCGTGGCCCTCTCGGGATGTGCCCCGCTCATGGAGCGCGGCTTCCTGCCCGGCTTCGACGACGGCACTCACGCGACGAATCAGACCGAGCGCGTCACGTCGCTCTGGGTCAACTCGTGGATCGTCCTCCTCATCGTCGGCCTCATCACCTGGGGTCTCATGGGCTGGGCTGCGATCGCCTACCGGCGTCGTAAGGGACAGACCGGCCTGCCGGTGCAGCTGCGCTACAACATGCCGATCGAGATCTTCTACACGCTCGTTCCGCTGATCCTGATCTTCGGCATGTTCGCCTTCACGGCGCGCGATCAGACGATCATCGAGACCCAGTACGGCCCGGGCAATGAGCCCGATGTCTCGATCACCGCGATCGGCAAGCAGTGGGCGTGGGACTTCCAGTACGACGGCACGGAGAAGGACAACTCCGACGCCGTCTGGACCATGGGTGTCCAGGCCCAGCCCGACAAGGCCGGCAACATCGATCAGGCCGCCCTGCCCACGCTGTACCTGCCGGTCGACAAGAAGGTGAAGATCACCCTGCAGTCGCGCGACGTGATCCACTCCTTCTGGATCATCGACTTCCTGTACAAGAAGGACATGTACATCGGCAAGGACAACTCCTGGTCGTTCACGCCGACCCGTGAGGGCACCTACCAGGGCAAGTGCGCCGAGCTCTGCGGCGAGTACCACTCGATGATGCTCTTCAACGTGAAGGTCGTCAGCGATGCGGAGTACCAGTCGTACTTGACCAAGCTCAAGGACGAGGGCAACACGGGCGA
This sequence comes from Microbacterium sp. 01T413_2, assembly GCF_056398985.1. Classification (NCBI taxonomy): domain Bacteria; kingdom Bacillati; phylum Actinomycetota; class Actinomycetes; order Micrococcales; family Microbacteriaceae; genus Microbacterium; species Microbacterium sp. 01T413_2. Next base: position 101,451 of record NZ_JBFTQL010000007.1, on the reverse strand, counting down.
CATCACCGACGCCTACGACCGCCTCACCAACTTCCCCGGCACCGGGAAGCCCGCGACTGACTCGGAAGCGAAGTAAGCAGAATGACGAGCACTCTTCCCGACACCTCCGAGGCCGGCGCGCGTCCGACGACGATCCCGCCGCGTCAGGCGGCTCTGCTCAGCTCGACCCGCGTCGAGCAGAAGGGCAACATCGTCGTCAAGTGGATCACCTCCACCGACCACAAGACGATCGGATACATGTATCTGATCGCCTCGGTGCTGTTCTTCCTCCTCGGCGGCGTGATGGCCCTCATCATCCGCGCTGAGCTGTTCTCGCCGGGCATGCAGATCGTGCCGACGAAGGAGCAGTACAACCAGCTGTTCACGATGCACGGCACGATCATGCTGCTGATGTTCGCGACCCCGCTGTTCGCGGGCTTCGCGAACGCGATCCTCCCGCTGCAGATCGGCGCCCCCGACGTGGCGTTCCCGCGTCTGAACGCCTTCGCGTTCTGGCTGTTCCTGTTCGGTTCGACCATCGCGGTCGCGGGCTTCCTCACGCCGCAGGGCGCGGCCTCGTTCGGGTGGTTCGCCTATCAGCCACTCGCGAGTGCGTCGTTCACTCCGGGTGCCGGCGGCAACCTCTGGATGCTGGGGCTCGGCATGTCCGGTTTCGGCACGATCCTCGGCGCCGTGAACTTCATCACCACGATCATCACCATGCGTGCGCCCGGAATGACGATGTGGCGCATGCCGATCTTCTCGTGGAACACGCTGATCACCAGCCTGCTGGTGCTGATGGCGTTCCCGGTGCTGGCCGCCGCCATCCTGGCCGCTGCCGCCGACCGCGTGCTCGGCGCGCACATCTACGACCCGGCCAACGGTGGCGTGCTCCTCTGGCAGCACCTGTTCTGGTTCTTCGGCCACCCCGAGGTCTACATCATCGCGCTGCCGTTCTTCGGCATCGTGTCGGAGATCTTCCCGGTGTTCAGCCGCAAGCCGATCTTCGGGTACAAGACCCTGGTCTACGCGACGATCGCGATCGCGGCGCTGTCTGTGGCCGTGTGGGCGCACCACATGTATGTGACCGGCGGGGTGCTGCTGCCGTTCTTCGCCCTGATGACGATGCTCATCGCCGTCCCCACGGGTGTGAAGATCTTCAACTGGATCGGCACGTTGTGGCGAGGGTCCGTGACCTTCGAGACGCCGATGGTGTTCGCCCTCGGCTTCCTGGTGTCGTTCGTCTTCGGCGGACTGACCGGCGTCATCCTGGCGTCTCCGCCGCTGGACTTCTTCCTCTCCGACTCGTACTTCGTGGTCGCGCACTTCCACTACGTGGTGTTCGGAACGGTCGTGTTCGCGATGTTCGCCGGTTTCTACTTCTGGTGGCCGAAGTGGACCGGCCGGATGCTCAACGAGCGCCTCGGCTACGTGCACTTCTGGATGCTGTTCATCGGCTTCCACATGACCTTCCTCATCCAGCACTGGCTGGGTGTCGACGGCATGCCGCGTCGCTACGCCGACTACTCGGCCTACGACAACTGGACGTGGGAGAACCAGGTCTCGACCATCGGCGCCATCATCCTGGGCGCGTCGATGCTGCCGTTCTTCCTGAACGTGTGGCTGACCGCCCGCAAGGCGCCGAAGGTAACCGTGAACGACCCGTGGGGCTATGGCGCCTCGCTCGAGTGGGCGACGTCCTGCCCGCCGCCGCGGCACAACTTCACCTCGATCCCGCGTATCCGCAGCGAGCGTCCGGCGTTCGACCTCAACCACCCGGAGGCCGCCGAGCACCCGGTTGCTGCGGCCGCTGACGGAAAGGCCCGCTGACCCATGCGCGACAACATCGTTCTGTGGTGGATCCTCACCGCATTCTTCGCCCTCATGGGCGTGACCTACACGGTCTGGAACCTGGTCGCGCACGCCGGTGAGCCCCCCGTGAGGGCGATCGAGTGGGTCGGCACCGTCGCCCTGTTCTTCGCAACGTTCATGGGCGCGATGATCGCGTTCTACCTCGACCGCACCCACAAGGCGCAGGGCGGCACCCTCCCCGAGGACATCCTCACCAGCGACATCGATGACGGTGACCCGGAGCTCGGAGAGTTCAGCCCGTGGTCCTGGTGGCCGATCGTCCTCGCGGGCGCCGCGGCGGTCGGCATGATCGCTCTCGCCGTGGGCGTGTTCCTCTTCCCGGTCGCGCTGGCAATCTTCGTGGTCGCGATCGTCGGCTGGGTGTACGAGTACTACCGCGGTCACTTCGCCCGCTGAGCGGAGATCCCCGCGAGAAGGCCCTGGAGCAACGCTCCAGGGCCTTCTCCGTATGTCCGCGCCAGGCGTTCGTCGTCGGCGATCGTGGAACGGGTGGTGAGGTCGGAGTCTTGGGGCCGGTAGAAGCCAATAGCCTGGTTACATGACGGCAGTTGCGCTTCTGAGTGGTTTGATGTCGGCGATTGATGATCATCGCTGGAGCGATCTGCATGACTATCTTCACGAGGACTTCTCCTGCCGATACGTTCATACCGGTGAGTCCTTCGACCGTGGGTCCTGGATTCGCCTGAACGCGGAGTATCCGGGATTCGAGCACTTGCGCGTCGAAGAGATCGTTGGGACTTCGGATCGCGCGGCCTGTCGTTCCCATGTCACCGCAAGTGGCCGTGCGGGCGTGGATCATTTCGAGTGTGCGACGTTCGTCCGAGTGCGGGACGAACTGATCGATCAGATGACCGAGGTCTGGACAGGTGTATCGCAGACCGCGCCCGTCGGAACCCGGCCAGAGGCTACCTGACCCTCTGCGGTGACCGCCATGAGCCTGGCGGGCGCCGCACGGGAGAAGGCGCGGAGAAGCGGCGACGTCGTCAGGCGTGTGTGCGGACGCGGGCGATGCCCGTGAGCGGATCCACGGGGCGCCGGTGCACGCCATCGGCGTCTTCGACGGGGTAGCCCTCACGTACCCAGTACTCGAAGCCGCCGATCATGAGCTTCACGTCGTATCCGAGCTTGGCGAACTCCAGGGCGCCCTTGTCACCTGCGTTGCAGCCGGGGCTCCAGCAGTAGACCACCACGGGGGTGCCCAGGGGGATCTCCTGCGGCGCCCTTGCTGCGATCTCGCTGTAATGCATGTGGATCGCGTCGACGATGCGCCCTTGGGCCCAGGCCTCGTCGCTGCGGACGTCGACGACGGCGAGCTGTTCGCCGGCCTTGCGGGCGGCGTGCACGTCGCTCGCATCGGTCTCGTGGGTGAGCTTCGCGGCGAAGTGGTCCATGGCGGAGGTCATACCGCCAGGTTACTCCGGCGCGGTGGCCGGTAACGATCGAAGGCCCCGTCAGGTGACGGGGCCTTCGATCGTGCTGGGGGAGCGGCTTATTCGCCGCTCTCCTTCGCGGGCAGCGATTCCGGGGCGAGCGCCGAGCTGGGCGTGTTCGGAGTCTCGCTGACGTGGCCCGTGTCGACCGGTGCGATCTGGTCCTCGCTCACACCGGCACGGGTGTGCGACGCCACGATCTCGTCGTGAGCGGCCTCGTTCGTGTCGTGCAGCGCGTGACGCTGATGCGCGTCGGCTGCGGCGACCTCGGCCTGCGTGAGCGGCGACAGGCGGTCCTCGAAGAACCAGCGCGACATCGAGGAGCGCAGGTTCTGCGTCCACGGAATGCGGCCCTTGGCATTCGGGCGGACCACCAGCGGCTCGTACACCTCGGTGTCGATGAGCTTCCAGCGGTCGTACACGTCGACCGGCTTGTGGACCTCGATGAACTCGCCACCCGGAAGGCGCACGATCCGACCGGATTCGTAGCCGTGCAGCACGATCTCGCGGTCCTTCTTCTGCAGCGCGATGCAGATGCGCTTCGCGATGAAGTAGCTGAGGACCGGGCCGATGAACAGCGTCGCCTGGAGGGTGTGGATCACGCCCTCCATCGTCAGCGAGAAGTGCGTCGCGATGAGGTCGGATGCCGCGGCCGCCCACAGCGTGGCGTAGAAGACCATGCCGGCCACGCCGATCGCGGTACGAGTGGCCGAGGTGCGGGGACGCTGCGCGATGTGGTGCTCGCGCTTGTCGCCGGTGATCCAGGCCTCGATGAAGGGGTAGATCGCCACCAGGACGATGAACAGGCCCAGTACCAGCACCGGGATGATGATCCCGAACGACCAGGTGTGGTCGAGGAACACGACATCGAGGTTCGATGGGGCAAGACGCAGCGCGCCGTCCGCGAAGCCGATGTACCAGTCCGGCTGCGTACCCGCCGACACGGGGGAGGGGTCGTACGGGCCGTAGTTCCAGATCGGGTTGATCTGGAACAGCGAGGCGATCAGTACGATCACACCGAACGTGATGAACAGGAAGCCGCCCATCTTCGACATGTAGATCGGCATCATCGGGTAGCCCACGACGTTCTCGTCCGTGCGGCCGGGGCCGGCGAACTGCGTGTGCTTGTTGATCACCATCAGCATGAGGTGCAGCACGACCAGGCCGATCACCAGGAGCGGCAGGATCAGGATGTGCAGCGTGTAGAGGCGCCCCACGATCTGGTCGCCCGGGAACTCGCCGCCGAACAGCATGAACGAGGTCCAGGTGCCGATCAGCGGGAGGCCCTTGATCATGCCGTCGATGATGCGCAGACCGTTGCCCGAGAGCAGGTCGTCGGGGAGCGAGTAGCCGGTGAAGCCCTCGGCCATGGCGAGGACGAACAGCACGAAGCCGATCACCCAGTTCAGCTCACGGGGCTTGCGGAACGCACCCGTGAAGAACACGCGCAGCATGTGCACGCCGATGCCGGCCACGAAGGTCAGCGCCGCCCAGTGGTGGATCTGGCGGACCAGCAGGCCGCCGCGCAGATCGAACGAGATGCGCAGCGTCGAGTCGAGGGCCGCGGACATCTCCACGCCGCGCATGGGCGCGTAAGCCCCGGCGTAGTGGGTGGGCACCATCGACGCCTGGAAGAAGAACGTCAGGAAGGTGCCGGACAGCAGCACCACGACGAAGCTCCACAGTGCGATCTCGCCGAGCATGAACGACCAGTGATCGGGGAAGATCTTCCGGCCGAGCTCCTTGACGAAGCCGGAGAGGCTCGTCCGCTCATCGATGTAGTTGGAGAGACCGCCGACGAATCGGCCGCCCAGGGGCGCCTCCGAAGGCTTCTCCGAGGACTTCTGCTCGGTAACAGTTGCGGTGCTCAATGACGCTCCCAGAAGCTCGGACCGACGGGTTCGTGGAAATCGCTCTGCGCGACGAGGTAGCCCTCGTCATCGACGGTGATCGGCAGCTGCGGCAGCGGGCGTGCGGCCGGTCCGAAGATCACCTTCGCGTGCTCCGTGACGTCGAACTGCGACTGGTGGCACGGGCAGAGCAGGTGGTGGGTCTGCTGCTCGTACAGCGCAACAGGGCAGCCGACGTGCGTGCAGACCTTCGAGTAGGCGACGATGCCGTCGTAGGACCACGTCTTGCGCTCCTCGGACTCGATGAGCTGCTCGGGGAGCAGACGCATCAGCAGGACGATCGCCTTGGCCTTCTCTTCGAGGTAGCCCTCCTCGTGGCCGACCTTGCTGAGCGGCTCCGGGATCACGTGCACGGCCGAGCCGATCGTGATATCGGCGGCGCGGATGGGCGTTCCATCGGGGTCGTGCGCAAGGCGCATGCCCTTCTCCCACATCGTGTGCTTGAGCAGCTGCACCGGGTCGCCCGCGATCGGGTTCTCCGGGGTGCTGTGCGGGGCGAGACCGCGGAAGAGCGCGAGACCGGGGACGACCGAGGCGACGACCGCGGCGATGAGCGAGTTGCGGATCATCACACGGCGCCCGAACCCGGACTCCTCGTTCGCGTCTGCGAAGGCCTTGATCGCGGCCTCGCGGGTGGAGTCGCGGCCACGGGTGGGGTGGCGGTATTCGATGTGCTCGTGGTCCGCCATGATCGCCTTCGACCAGTGGATCGCACCGAGACCGAGTGCGAGCAGGGCGAGGGCGATTCCGAGGCCGATGAACAGGTTGTTGTAGCGCACGTCGATGAGCGAGCCGCTCTCGATCGGGAACAGCATGTAGGCGGCGACCGCCCAGATGCTGCCTGCGAGCGAGAGGTAGAACAGCGTGTAGACCGTGCGGACAGCGGCGTTCATCGCCTTCGGGTCCTGGTCGGTGACGCGCTCGCGGTGCGCGGGCAGCCCCGGGTTGTGCGCGGGGTCGCTGACGTCGACGCTCAGCCCGGCCGGTGCCTGATAGGTCCGGTCAAGAGCGTGCGGGTCGTCGTGTGCCATGGTTCTCCTCGTACGTTCTTCGATATGTCGGCGTCAGTTGGACTTCGCCGTGATCCACACGGTGATGGCGACCAATGCGCCGATTCCGAAGATCCAGATGAACAGACCCTCCGAGACGGGTCCGAGGGATCCGAGGTCCATACCGCCGACCTGGGTCGCGTTCTGCTGGAAGAGCAGCGCGGAGATGATGTCGCGCTTGTCTTCGGCCGAAAGGTTCATGTTGCCGAAGACCGGCATGTTCTGCGGACCGGTGACCATGGCGGCGTACATGTGCAGTGCGCTGGTCTTCATCAGGCCCGGGGCGTACTTGCCCTCGGTCAGAGCGCCACCGGCGCCCGCGACGTTGTGGCACATCGCGCAGTTGATGCGGAACAGCTCGGCACCGTGCGCGACATCGCCCTTGCCGTCGAGGATCTTCTCCTCGGGGTAGGTCGGGCCGGGCGCCACGGACTGGACCCAGGCGGCGACGTTCTTGATCTGCTCCTCGGAGAACTGCGGGTGCTTCTGCGGAGCCTGGGGGCCCTGCATCTGCAGCGGCATGCGCCCGGTGGACATCTGGAACTCGACCGCGAGCTCGCCGACGCCGTACAGGCTCGGTCCGGTGGCGGTGCCCTGCAGGTTCATGCCGTGGCAGGTGGCGCAGTTCGCCTGGAACAGCTTCTGCCCGTCCTCGGTCGAGACCGCGGCGGTGACGGACGCCGGCTCGGTCGCGGCGAACGCCGCACTCGCGCCGGCGTAGACGCCGCCGGTGATCATCAGGCCTGCGCCGATCAGAGCCGCAGCGGCCAGGGGGCTGCGACGGCCAGTACGGCGCTTCTTCTCACGTGCCATGTCGGGAATCCGCTCCGCTTCTTACTTGAGGAAATAGATGACGAAGAACAGCACGATCCAGACGACGTCGACGAAGTGCCAGTAGTAGGACACCACGATCGCGGTCGTCGCCTCCTTGTGCGTGAAGTTCTTGACGGCGAAGGCGCGGCCGAGGGTCAGCAGGAACGCGACCAGACCTCCGGTGACGTGCAGAGCGTGGAAGCCCGTGGTGATGTAGAACGCGGAAGCGTAGGAGTCGGCCGAGATCGGCATGCCCTCCGCGACCAGCTGCGAGTACTCCCAGACCTGGCCGGACACGAAGAACGCGCCCATGGCGAAGGTCAGCCAGAACCACGGCACCATGCCCCAGCGCTTGCGTCCCTTGTCGTTCACCGACGTGTAGGGCTGCATGCGCTCCGCGGCGAAGACACCCATCTGGCAGGTGAACGAGGACGCCACCAGGACCAGGGTGTTGATCGCGGCGAACGGCACGTTCAGGCTCTCTGTGCGTGATGCCCAGAGCTCCGGAGAGGTGCTGCGCAGGGTGAAGTAGATCGCGAAGAGTCCCGCGAAGAACATCACCTCACTGCCGAGCCAGACAATGGTTCCCACAGCCACCGGGTTGGGGCGCTTGATCGTTCTCGCCGCCGGGGCATACGTCGCTGAGGTCGTCACCCGTCCATTATGGCCGATCCGAGACGCCGATTGTCGCACCGGCGGCGGCGGTTCAGCCCGTCCGGGCCTCGGTGTGGCCTCGGAACCAGCCGCGAATCCCCTGAGAGACGCGGGCTTGCGGGCGGGTCGCCGGGTGCCGGAGCGGGGATCACGACTGCATCACATCGCTAGGATCGCTGGCATGGCGGATGTTCTGACCTGGCCCGATGTCCTCTCCACGCTCCTCGCCGGGCGTGACCTGAGCGTCTACGAGTCGACCTGGGCGATGCGTCAGGTGATGCGCGGGCAGGCCACCCAGGCGCAGCTGGCCGGCTTCCTCGTCGGGCTGCGCGCCAAGGGGGAGACGATCGACGAGGTGGTCGGCTTCCGCGACGCCATCCTGGAAGCGGCCGTGCCGCTGCCCGTGTCCTCGGATGTGCTGGACATCGTGGGAACCGGGGGAGACCGGATCGGGACCGTGAACGTGTCCACCACCGCCGCCATCATCATCGGCGCGACCGGCATCCCGGTCGTCAAGCACGGAAATCGCGCGGCCAGCTCCGCGTCCGGATCCTCCGACGTGCTCGGCGCGCTCGGCCTCCAGCTCACCCTCGACCCGCAGGCCGTCGCCGAGATCCTGGACCGTACCGGCATCACGTTCGCCTGGGCGGGGGCGTTCCACCCCGGGTTCAAGAACGCGGGCGCCGTCCGCGCAGAGCTCGGTGTGCCGACCGTGTTCAACATGCTCGGCCCGCTGTGCAACCCGGCGCGCGCCGAAGCGAATGCGGTGGGCGTCGCCCAGCTCGACCGGGTGCCGCTCATCACCGGCGTGTTCCGCACCCGCGGCGCCACGGCTCTCGTGTTCCGCGGTGACGACGGACTGGACGAGCTCACGACGACCGGGCACAGCCGTATCTGGGAGGTCACCCGCGGAGACATCCACGAGCACGACCTGGATCCGCGCGACCTGGGCATCCCGCTCGCCGATCTCGCCGACCTCATCGGCGGCTCCCCGGAGCACAACGCGGGCGTGCTGCGCCGCACGCTGGAAGGCGAGCGCGGCGCCGTGCGCGACATCGTGCTGCTGAACGCGGCGGCCGGCATCGTCGCCTACGAACTGTCCCACGACGCGTCCCAGGCGCAGGTGCCGATCGTGCAGCGTCTGCGCGCCGCCCTGGGCCTCGCCGAAGCAGCCGTGGACGACGGGCGCGCACTCGCGAAGCTGGACGCGTGGGTCGCGGCATCCAAGGAGCTCGCCGCGAGCTGAGCGGCGCAGGGACGGTCGGCATGGATCCGCAAGAGGCGCTGCTCGAGATCGCCAGGCTGCTCGAGCGCGAGCGGGCGTCGCGCTATCGGGCCAAGGCGTTCCGCGCCGCCGCGGCGACCTATGCCGAGCTCCCCGAGGACGCACGGTCGGATCTGAATCGGATCCAGCAGGCGAAAGGGATCGGATCCTCGACGTTCGAGGTCATCCGGCAGGCACTCGACGGGCAGACGCCGTCCTACCTCGTCGAGCTTCGCGGCGAGGTCGAACCGGAGATCGTCTCGGAGCTGCGTTCCCGGCTGCGCGGCGATCTGCACGCGCACACCGAATGGTCGGACGGGACGACCCCGATCGAGGCGATGGCGGGCGCCGCCCGCGCCCTGGGGCACGAGTACCTCGCGATCACCGACCATTCGCCGCGACTGCGCGTGGCGCGCGGCCTGACCGCTGAGCGGCTGCGCCTGCAGCTGCCGCAGGTGCGTGCGCTCAGCGGTGACGGGTTCACGATGCTCACCGGAATCGAGGTCGACATCCTCGACGACGGGCGCTTGGACCAGGAGGACCGGCTGCTCGGCGAACTGGATGTCGTGGTCGCATCGGTGCATTCCAAGCTCGCGATGGAGCCGGGGCCGATGACCCGGCGCATGGTCGCCGCGGTCTCGAACCCGCGTGTCAGCGTGCTCGGACACGTCACTGGTCAACTCGTGCAGGGGGAGCGGGGCACTCGCCCGCCCTCGAGGTTCGACGCCAGGGCCGTGTTCGAGGCGTGCGCCGAGAACGGCGTCGCCGTCGAGATCAACTCGAGACCGGAGCGGAACGATCCGCCGGACGGGCTCCTCGCACTCGCGCTCGAGATCGGCTGCCTGTTCTCGATCGACTCCGACGCRCACGCGCCAGGGCAGCTGTCGCTGCTGGACCACGGAGCTCAGCGCGCCGAGCGCGCCGGCGTCCCCGCAGAGCGGATCGTGACGACCTGGGGGCTCGACCGGCTGCTGCGCTGGGCCGGTTGAGTCGCACCGAAGACGGGCCGTTCGAGCCTTGGGAGGGACGGGCGACGGGACGGCTCAGGCCGTGCGGCTGAGCGCCTCCAGCGCACGTGCTATCGATGTGCCGAGGTTCCAGCGTTCCGCGACCCCGACCGCGGTGGCGGTCTCGGCGGCGTCGAGGGGCCGCAGGGCCTCGGCGGGAACGGCGATCGGCAGCGCGGTCGCGACGCGCACCACGGTGGGAGCGACGTCGAGATAGTCCGACGCGGCGAGGATCTTCTTCGCCACGCTCGCCGACATCCCCTCCGCACCCTCGGCGGCGGTGCGGATCGCCGCGAGGTCGCCGTGCACGGCGAGGAGGTTCGCCGCGGTCTTCTCCCCGACGCCCGCGACTCCGGGCAACCCGTCGGAGGCGTCGCCGCGCATCGTGGCGAAGTCGGCGTACTGGCTGGGCAGCACACCGTACTTGCGCACCACGGTCTCCTCGGTGACGTCCTCGAGATTGCTCATCCCGCGGGCGGTGTAGATCACGCGGACACCACGGCCGTCGTCGATGAGCTGGAACAGGTCGCGGTCTCCGGTGATGATGTCGACGGGCATGTCGGACACGGTCGCCAGGGTGCCGATCACATCGTCGGCCTCGTGCTCCGCGACGCCGATGATCGGGATCCGCAGCACGCCGAGCGCCTCGCGGATGATCGGGATCTGTGCCTCGAGCGGGTCCGGAACCTCCTCGACATCCGCGCCGCCCGGAACCACCTCGACGACGCGGTGCGCCTTGTAGCTCGAGATGAGGTCGACGCGCCACTGCGGACGCCAATCATCGTCCCAGCAGGCGACGAGGTGCGTCGGGCGATACGCGGACACGAGCTTCGCGATCATGTCGAGCAGCCCGCGGGCCGCGTTCACCGAGGTGCCGTCCGGCGCCTTGACCGCGTCGGGCACGCCGTAGAACGCGCGGAAGTAGAGGCTGGCGGTGTCCAGGAGGAGCAGCTTGGGAGCGGCGTCGGTCATGCCCACAGTCTGCCAGTGCCTTCGTCAAAAGGGCGGCCGTCGAAACCGCGGGGAGCACCCACGCGGATCCGCGGGAACATCGCGAGATCCCGTGGCGTTGAACATCTGCTGTGCAGGACGCTCGGCGGCCAGGGGCCGCAGGAACGCGGGCAGCGGAACCCTCAGCGACCTGATAGCATGAAGTGTCACCCGTGGGGGCATCCTCTCGCGTGCGTGACGACCAAGACACATTCATTCGCCGCGGGGCGATCCCATGCTCTGATGAGCGCGCGCCGCAGCCCGAGTATCCATCAACAAGGACAACCCACTACATGACTACCGCAACGGCCGCCCCGGCCACCAAGCAGGTCGCGATCAATGACATCGGATCTGCCGAGGACTTCCTGGCTGCGGTCGAGAAGACCCTGAAGTTCTTCAACGACGGCGACATCATCGAGGGCACGATCGTCAAGATCGACCGCGACGAGGTCCTCCTCGACGTCGGCTACAAGACCGAGGGCGTCATCCCCTCGCGCGAGCTGAGCATCAAGCACGACGTCGACCCCAACGAGGTCGTCTCCGTCGGCGATCAGGTCGAGGCCCTCGTTCTCCAGAAGGAGGACAAGGAAGGCCGTCTGATCCTGTCCAAGAAGCGCGCCCAGTACGAGCGCGCCTGGGGCGATGTGGAGAAGATCAAGGAGAACGACGGCGTCGTCACCGGATCGGTCATCGAGGTCGTCAAGGGTGGACTCATCGTCGACATCGGCCTCCGTGGCTTCCTGCCGGCCTCGCTCATCGAGCTGCGCCGCGTCCGCGACCTCACGCCGTACCTCGGCCAGGAGATCGAGGCCAAGATCCTCGAGCTGGACAAGAACCGCAACAACGTCGTGCTCTCGCGCCGCGCCCTGCTCGAGCAGACGCAGTCCGAGTCGCGCACCACGTTCCTCAACAACCTGCACAAGGGCCAGGTCCGCAAGGGCGTCGTGTCGTCGATCGTGAACTTCGGTGCGTTCGTCGACCTCGGCGGTGTRGACGGCCTSGTKCACGTYTCCGAGCTGTCCTGGAAGCACATCGASCACSCSTCCGAGGTCGTCGAGGTGGGCCAGGAGGTCACCGTCGAGATCCTCGAGGTCGACCTCGACCGCGAGCGCGTCTCCCTGTCGCTGAAGGCGACGCAGGAGGACCCGTGGCAGGTCTTCGCCCGCACCCACGCCATCGGCCAGGTCACGCCGGGCAAGGTCACCAAGCTGGTTCCGTTCGGTGCGTTCGTGCGCGTCGCGGACGGCATCGAGGGCCTCGTGCACATCTCCGAGCTGTCCAGCAAGCACGTCGAGCTGGCTGAGCAGGTCGTCTCGGTGGGCGAAGAGGTCTTCGTCAAGGTCATCGACATCGACCTCGAGCGCCGTCGCATCTCGCTGTCGCTGAAGCAGGCCAACGAGTCGGTCGACCCCTACGGCACCGAGTTCGACCCGGCCCTGTACGGCATGCTCGCCGAGTACGACGAGAACGGCGAGTACAAGTACCCGGAGGGCTTCGACGCCGAGACCGGTGCCTGGAAGGACGGCTTCGACGCTCAGCGCGAGGCTTGGGAGCAGGAGTACGCGGCTGCCCAGGCTCGCTGGGAGGCGCACAAGGCTCAGGTCATCAAGGCCGCCGAGGCCGAGGCTGCTGCGGGCGACGACTTCGGCGCGGCCGCGCAGTCGTTCTCGAGCGACTCCGCCGGTGCCGGCACGCTGGCCGACGACGAGGCTCTCGCGGCTCTGCGCGAGAAGCTCTCGGGCGGCAACGCGTAAGCAGCATCACCCTTCAGAACGGGCCGTCGCCTCGCCTTCGGGCGGGGTGGCGGCCCGTTCTGCGTACCCGGATGGATGCCGGGAAGGCGACTGAGCCCGCGGCGGTGGTTCGCCGTGAATCATGGCCGCACGGACGTGTGAGGATGGAGACCATGGATGCGATCGCTCTGGGTGCTCGCGATGCGCACGGGCGGATCCGCGTTCGGTGACGTTCGTCGGTCACGCCCCGAGATCCCCCGCGTACCGGAGGCTCATCTTCGGACTTTTCTTTGCGGGCATCGCGACGTTCGCGCAGCTGTACGCGCCGCAGGCCGTGCTGCCGCAACTGGCCCGCGATCTCGCCGTGGACCCGGCGACCGCCGCACTGAGCGTCTCCGCGGCCACGCTGGGTCTTGCGGCCTCGGTGATCGGCTGGTCGGTCGTCGCCGACCGGATCGGGAGAGTACCGGCGATGGCGGTCGGGGTGATCACGGCCACCGCGCTGGGGCTGCTCGCGCCGTTCAGCGGAGACATCGGCGTCCTGCTCGCCCTGCGGTGCGCCGAGGGGGTCGCACTGGGCGCCGTGCCCGCCGTCGCCCTCGCCTACCTCTCCGAGGAGGTCGGCCCTCGCCACGCGGCCGCTGCCGCGGGCAGCTACATCGCCGGCACCACGGTCGGCGGGCTCGCAGGCCGGATCGTGTCGGGCCTGGTCGCCGAGGTCGCGGGCTGGCAGACGGGCGTGTGGGCAGCGACGGGACTCTGCGCCGTCGCCGCCGCGTTGTTCCTCTGGCTTGCGCCGCGGTCGCAGGGCTTCGTGCCGCTGCGGCGACGTGCCGACCGCGGCTCCGGCGTGCTGGCGCGGATCCTCGGCCTGCTGCGWTCGCCCCGYCAGCTCGCRCTSTACGCSCAGGCGTTCCTGCTGATGGGYGCCTTCGTGGCGGTGTACAACTACCTCGGGTTCCATCTCGCCTCGCCGCCGTTCGCGCTGCCCGTCTGGTTCGTGACGCTGCTGTTCCTCGCGTATCTGGCGGGCACCGCGTCTTCGCCGTGGGCCGGCGTCCTCGCGTCGACGGCCGGACGCTTCCCCGTGCTGTTGGGTTCGGTCGCGGTGATGGCTGGGGGAGCCGCCCTCATGCTCGCGCCGCTCACGATCATCGTGCTCGTCGGCCTGCTGCTCTTCACCGCGGGATTCTTCGGCGCGCACGCGGTGGCGTCCGGCTGGACGCCGGTTGCTGCCCCCGCGGAGAGCCGTGCGCAGGCGTCGTCGCTGTATTACTTCGCGTACTACGCGGGATCGAGCCTGTTCGGGTGGGCACTCGGGATCGCTTTCGGCTCATGGGGTTGGGCGTGGTTCGGGGGGATCGTGATCGGGATGTGCGCTCTGGCTGCCCTGGCGGCCGTGGTCGCGTTGCGTGCGGCGGATCCGTCTTCCCAGGGAGGGAGCAGTCGGCCCTGACGGCGAGCACCGGATCCCCGTGCAAGACTGGCAGCATGCCCCTCATCGCGCTCACCGGCGGCATCGCGTCGGGCAAATCCACGATCGCGGCACGGCTCGCCGAGCACGGCGCCGTCGTCATCGACGCCGATCGGATCGTCCGCGACGTGCAGGCACCGGGCTCACCAGTGCTCGCGCGCATCGCGGCCGAATTCGGCGCCGAGATGATCCAGCCCGACGGCGCGTTGGATCGCGCGAGGCTCGGAGCACGGGTCTTCGGCGACGCCGAGGCGCTCGGCCGTCTGAACGCCATCGTGCATCCCGCCGTGAAGGCCGAGTCGCAGCGCCGGTTCGCGGCGGCCCTGGCGGCGGATCCCGCCGCTGTCGTGGTCTACGACGTCCCGCTGCTGGTGGAGGCGCGGGTGGACGATCCCTGGGATCTGATCGTCGTCGCCGACGCCCCGGCCTCTGTGCGCGAGGACCGGCTGGTGACGGAACGAGGTCTCGACCGAGACGAGGCGCGCAAGCGGATCGCCTCGCAGGTGCCGGACGAGCGCCGTCGCGAGATCGCGGACGTGCTCGTCGATACGGCGAACTCGCTCGCGGACACCCTCCGCCAGACGGACGAGCTGTGGCAGCGGCTGCGGACCGAGGCGCGGGCGTGACGGATCTGCTGGCGGCATATGATCTGCAGCTGCGCGGAGAGGCGGAGTTGGCAGGTGCCGCGGATGTGCGGAGCATCGGCCCTGTCTCGGTCGGTCTCTTTCCCGGCGGTGCCGGATTCGCGAGCTACGTCGATCTCGCAGGCCTGGGCGAGCGGCGGATCCGAGCGCTCGTGCGGGAAGTGCGTGCTCACTTCGAGGTGCTGCCGGAGGTGCGCTCCGCGGAGTGGAAGACGCGCGGACACGACGTCGCTCCCGGCCTCGAGGAGGCGTTGCGCGATGCGGGTTTCGTACCGCAGGAGGCGGAGTCGGTGATGCTCGGCGAAGCGGCTGCCCTCGCCGGCGCAGTGCCGGTGCCCGAGGGCGTGGTGCTGCGCGAGATCCGGGACGAGACGGACATCGTGGAGATGGAGCGGATGCAGGCGGCCGTCTTCGGGCACGGCGATGGCGCCGAGAGGGCGCAGCGCACGATCGCGCGTGTCGCGGCCGGCGACGACGTCGTGCTGTGGATCGCGGAGGCCGAAGGGCGCGTGATCAGCGGAGGCCGCCTCGAACCCGTCGCCGGCACCGAGTTCGCCGGGATCTGGGGCGGCGCCACCGTTGCGGAGTGGCGCGGGCGGGGCGTGTACCGCGCGCTGACGGCGAAGCGGGCGCAGGCAGCCCTGCATCGCGGGCTGCGATATCTGCATTCCGACTCCACCGAGTTCTCCCGGCCGATCCTGGAGCGCTCCGGGATGCGCAAGGTCACGACCACCACGCCGTACGTCTGGACGCGCGGAGGCTGACGGCTACTCCGCGTGCGTGCGTGCGCGACGTCGCAGGGACCGTCGCCGCATGACGACGATGATTGCGACGATCAGGACGACCAGCAGGATCGCCGCGACGACGGGGACGAGGATCGCGGCCGCGCTCAGAACGAACGCGGCGATGTCCTCCGTCGTGCTGAGCACCGGGGCGGCGACGCCCGCCGTGGCTGCGTTCGCCGCGACCCGCCCAGTGGCCTTGGTGGCGTGCACGGCGAGCGCGATGACGATCCCGACGACGATGGGGATCCAGGTGTGCTCGGAGAAGAACGCGCTGGGATCATCCACGGCGACAGTCCGCGCGCTCGCGCCGGCGCCGAAGGCGATGCCGCCGGCGGCGGGTCGGATGATGCTGTGCACGACGTCGTTCAGAGAATCCAGGGCGGGGATCTTGTCCGCCACGATCTCCAGCACCAGAAGGACGCCGATGATCCAGAGGGCGACGTCGCTGCCCAACCAGGACCAGCCGGCGGGGAGGGTGACGGCGGGCAGGAGCTTCGCCGCCAGGCCGAGCAGGAACAGCGGTATCCAGGCGTTCAGGCCGGCCGCCGCAGCCAGGCTGGATCCGATCACGAATTCGAGCACGGCACCACTGTAGGTGAGCGACCGGGGTTTGCCGCCTGCTGCCCCCTGAGCCGGAATGACAAGGGGGCGACAGCGGGGAGCGCTGATCGATCGCGCGGTTTGTTCGTATGGTTTGCAATATTCGATTGGATCGTATATGTTCGCTCGCGGGGCAGTGCGGGGAAGCGCTGTGGGGACAATGGGGAAAGCTCTGGGGAGTATCTGGGTGCTGGACGTGCGGCGTCTCCGTCGTGCGCGTCGACCCTGTGACGTGCGCGATCTCGGTTTCYGAGCCTCTCGCTCAACCGATATCTGGAGTGCAGAATCATGACCGACGTCAAGAGCGGCCTCTCGCGCCGTACCGTGATCAAGGGCGCCGCGTGGTCGGTGCCCGTCATCGCCGTCGCGGCGGCCGCGCCGTTGGCTGCCGCGAGCACGAACACCAACCCTACGAGTGTCGGATCGCTCGTCGAGTCCTCGCCGAACGTGAAGGACAGCGTGCTGTCTGCGTCCTCGTCGCGCGTCGAGGCGTGCTTCCCGAACGACACCTTCTCGACCCCGTTCAACCTGATCGCCACGATCACCTTCGACAACAGCGACCCGGCATTCTCCCTCGCCGGGGCCACTGTCACGTCGGCCGGGAACGTCTGGGCCGTCGCCAGTCGCACGGCGACGTCGGTGACGCTCACAGCGACGCAGACGGTGACCTGCTACGCCGGTATCACCGGGTTCGACCTGGCGTACAACGCCGGATCCGCCGTGCCTCCGCTGAATTCGCTGACTCTGAACATCTCGGGGGTGAGCACGGACGGGACGCGAAAGATCGATGGTCTGATCTCGGCCCTCGACAACGGTCCGGTCGTGGGGCCCAAGGTCCACGACGCCTGATCCCTTGGGATCCATCGAGGAGCCCCGACGCCAATGTCGGAGGCTCCTCGTAGTGTTAAGGGATGCAACCCACGCGTTCGGTCCGGCCGTTCGAAGTCGTCTCGGAGTACGTGCCCGCCGGTGATCAGCCGCAGGCCATCTCCGAGCTCGCGGCGCGCATCAACGCGGGTGAGACCGACGTGGTGCTGCTCGGCGCGACCGGAACCGGCAAGTCCGCGACCACGGCGTGGCTCATCGAGCAGGTGCAGCGCCCCACGCTGGTGCTCGCGCACAACAAGACGCTGGCCGCACAGCTGGCGAACGAGTTCCGCGACCTGATGCCGAACAATGCCGTCGAGTACTTCGTCTCGTACTACGACTACTACCAGCCCGAGGCCTACGTCCCGCAGACGGACACCTTCATCGAGAAGGACTCGTCGGTCAACGCCGAGGTGGAGCGGCTGCGTCACTCCACGACGAACTCGCTGCTCAGCCGCCGCGACGTGGTGGTCGTCTCCACGGTGTCGTGCATCTACGGGCTCGGCGCGCCGGAGGAGTACCTGCGGGCGATGGTCGCGCTGCAGGTGGGGGAGCGCTACGACCGCGATGCGCTGATCCGGCAGTTCATCGCCATGCAGTACAACCGCAACGATGTCGACTTCTCCCGCGGCAACTTCCGCGTGCGCGGCGACACGATCGAGATCATCCCCGTCTACGAGGAGCACGCGATCCGCATCGAGCTGTTCGGTGACGAGATCGAGGCGCTGTACTCGCTGCATCCGCTCACCGGAGAGGTGATCGCCAAGCTGGATTCCGTGCCGATCTTCCCCGCCTCGCACTATGTGGCCGGCACCGACGTCGTCCAGCGGGCGATCGGCCAGATCGAGGAGGAGCTCACAGAGCGGCTCGCCGAGCTCGAACGCCAGGGCAAGCTGCTCGAGGCGCAGCGGCTGCGCATGCGGACATCGTTCGACCTGGAGATGCTGCAGCAGCTCGGCTTCTGCTCCGGCATCGAGAACTACTCGCGGCACATGGATGGCCGCGAGGCGGGCGAGCCCCCGCACACGCTGCTGGACTTCTTCCCCGACGACTTCCTGCTCGTCATCGATGAGTCGCATGCGACGGTGCCCCAGATCGGAGCCATGTACGAGGGCGATGCATCCCGCAAGCGCACCCTCGTCGACCACGGCTTCCGGTTGCCCAGCGCGCTGGACAACCGCCCGCTGCGGTGGGATGAGTTCAAGAACCGGATCGGGCAGACCGTCTACCTCTCTGCGACCCCCGGCAAGTACGAGATGGGCATCGCCGACGGCGTCGTCGAGCAGATCATCCGGCCGACCGGGCTCGTGGATCCGGAGATCGTCGTGAAGCCCTCGAAGGGGCAGATAGACGACCTGCTCGAGGAGATCCGGCTGCGGGTCGAACGTGATGAGCGCGTGCTCGTCACCACGCTCACGAAGAAGATGGCGGAGGAACTCACCGACTTCCTCGGGGAGCACGGGGTCAGGGTCCGCTACCTGCACTCGGACGTCGACACTCTGCGCCGCGTCGAGCTGCTCACCGAGCTGCGGGCGGGTGTCTACGATGTGCTCGTCGGCATCAACCTGCTTCGCGAGGGCCTCGACCTGCCGGAGGTGTCGCTGGTCGCGATCCTCGATGCGGACAAGGAGGGGTTCCTCCGCAGCGGCACGTCACTCATCCAGACCATCGGCCGAGCGGCGCGCAACGTGTCCGGTCAGGTGCACATGTACGCCGACAACATGACSGACTCGATGAGCAAAGCGATCGAGGAGACYGAGCGYCGRCGYGAGAAGCAGATCGCGTACAACACSGCGAACGGCATCGATCCTCAGCCGCTGCGCAAGCGCATCGCGGACATCACCGATGTGCTCGCGCGCGAAGGGGCGGACACCGCCGAGATGCTCGCCAAGCGCACCAAGTCCGGGCGAGGCAAATCGCCGACTCCGAACCTGCGGCGCGTGGGCATCGCGGCCGAGGGTGCGGAGCAGCTCGAGGAGACGATCGCGGATCTGTCCGCGCAGATGCTGGCCGCGGCCGGGGAGCTGAAGTTCGAGCTCGCCGCGCGCCTGCGCGACGAGGTGCAGGACCTGAAGAAGGAGCTGCGTGCCATGGAGCGGGCCGGACACGCCTGACTCGATCGTGCAGAGCGCCCATGGCGGAGGAGGCCACATGGTGGACGCGTCGGTGGCTGAATTGGCCGACCGGATCCGCGCACTGCTCGGCGGTACGGATGACGTCGAGGAGCGCGCGATGTTCGGCAGTCGCGCCTTCCTCAGCGAAGGGCGGATCCTGGTGGGCGCGCGCAAGGGTGGGGTGCTGCTGGTGCGCGTCGGCGCGGAGCGCGGCGCGGTGCTGCTGACCGGGCAAGGAGTCGCTCGCGCGGTCATGGGCGCCCGCACCATGAGCGAGAACTGGCTCGACGTGGCGCCCGAGGCGATCGCCGACGACAGGGCGCTCATGGAATGGATAGATCTCGCGCGGGAGGACGCCGGTGCCGCGTGAGGCGGCTTCGGGCGGCGCCGGTGCGGGGTGATGCGCTTGTGGGAGGATGCCGGCGCGGCATGATGCGCTCGCTCGGGACGCCGGGGGCGCGGGATCGCGACGCGATTCCGAGGTGACCTCGCGGGGCGGGCTCAGGGACAGTGCACGAGCGGCTTCGGGCCGCTGCGGTCGATCTCGTGCGCCGTCATCGGGGCGCCGCACAGCGGGCAGCCGCGCTGCGCGCGTTCCGCGGCTGACGGCGGCGGTGTCGCCTCGTAGGGGCCGACCGAGGCCGGGCCGGCGAAGCGGATCAGGTTGGCGTTGATCCATGCATAGAGGCCGCCCGCCTCACGGATGCGCTGCCGGAGCGGCGGTCGTTCCACGGGATTGTTCGTCATGATGATTAGTGTACTAATGATTAGGGCGGTTGGTAACATGTCGGGGTGATCGATCCCACCCCCGACGACCTGCTCCGCTTGGACAACCAGTTGTGCTTCGCCCTCGTGACGGCCGCGCGCAACGTGGTCGGTGTCTACCGGCCGATCCTCGAGCCCCTCGGTCTTACGCATCCCCAGTACCTGGCGATGCTGGCGCTGTGGGAGCAGTCTCCGCGGTCGCTGGGGGAACTGGCGACGGCCCTCGCCATGGATCCGGCGACGGCCTCGCCCCTCGTGAAGCGGCTCGAGTCCGACGGGCTGATAGAGCGTCAGCGCAGTGCCGCCGACGAACGCCGACTCGACATCGCTCTCACGTCGCGCGGCGCGGCACTGCGAACGCAAGCGTTGGACGTTCCCCGGCAGGTGATGGCGCGGCTCGGCATGACGGTGCCCGAAGTGGAAGCCGTGCGCGACGCGCTGAACCGGTTCGCCGGCGCTGTCGATCTCTGACGCTGTCTCTGCACGGCCAGGCCCGCGACGGACGGTTCTCGGTGATCGCGGTGGCGGGTGTCAGCACGTAGGGTGAGGGAATGGTCCGCGACGACCGGCGCCTTCGCACCCTTCCGCTTTCGGGAATGTTCGCCGGTGTGGTGTTTCTGGCCGCGCTGCTCATGGCCATCTCGTCCCTGCAGGGAGTTCCGCAGTTCGGCGACATCGCCTTCGAGCATCGGATCCCGGCGCCGACCCCCGGGCCCGGCACTCAGACGCCCGGCGCCGGGGGAGCGGAACTTCCCGACAGCCCGATCCTGGGCGTCGTCCTCGTCGTGATCGAGCTCGTGGTCGCTCTCGGCTTCCTGCTGCTGCTCGCTTGGCTGTTCTGGCGCATGGCTCGTGCCCTCTGGGCCGGGCGCCCGCTGAGCCGCGAGACCGGCAGCGCGGTCGAGGTCGGTGAGATCTCGGGGGGCGGAGAAGAGCCGGTGGACGCGGGGGCGATCCGCACGGCGGCGGCGGACGCGCAGGAGGAGATCGACGGGCACCGTGACCCCGGTGATGCGATCGTCGCTGCCTGGGTGCGCCTCGAGGAGGCATCGGCTCGCGCCGGGCGGGCCCGCGTGCCGTCCGAGACGCCGGGGGAGTTCACGCTGCGGATCCTGCGCCGGCGGCCGGGACTGGACGGCGAGCTGGAGACCCTGCTCGGACTCTACGAATCCGTGCGCTTCGGCGGCGCGCGGGCCGATGAGACCGGGCGCGCCACCGCGCGTCGGTGCCTCGCGACCATCGAGGAGGCCTGGCGGTGAAGCGGTGGATCGTGCTGGTCGTGCTGTGGATCGTCATCGGCGTTCCCGTCGCGTTGCTGCTCAGCTTCCTCGGCGTCCCGCTCCCGTTCGGGATCGCATGGATCCTCGCCTTCGCCGCCGCGCTCCTGATCGCGCAGCAGAGCTTCCTCGATGAGTCCGGTCCGTGGCCTCCGCCACCACCCGAACAGTTCCAGCGCGGGTCCGATGTCTCTCGCCTCGCCTGGGCCGTGGACGCCCGCACCGGCGTCGTGGGGATCTCGCTGCGCCGTCGCGTCACCGCGCTTGCCGACCGGCGTCTGCGCGAGCACGGGCTGACCGCGCAGGACGCGGACGCCGACGCGGTCGACACGATCCTCGGACCGGGCTCGCACGCCGTGCTCGTGGCCGCCGAGATGCGCCGTCCCGATCTCGAACGGCTCCTGCGCGCATTGGAGCAACCGACCGTCCCCTCGACCCGACCCCTGTCCGCCACGACGACCACGGAGTGAGCATGAGCATCGATCAGACCAGAGACGGCGATGCCGCCGCCATCACCGATGCGGCGGCGCGAGTACTCGCGGGCGTGCGCACCGCGGTCGTCGGCATGGACGAGCCGCTGACGCTGGCTCTGGCCACGATCCTCGCCGGTGGTCATGTGCTGTTCGAGGACGTCCCCGGTCTGGGCAAGACGCTCGCCGCCCGCAGCCTCGCGGCGGCGCTCGGGTTGGAGTTCCGACGGCTGCAATGCACGCCGGACATGCTCCCGGGCGACGTCACCGGATCCTTCGTGTACGCCCCGGACTCGGGGGAGTTCCGATTCCGCCCCGGTCCGATCTTCACCGGCCTGCTGCTCGCGGACGAGATCAACCGCACCACGCCGAAGACCCAGTCCGCGATGCTCGAGGCGATGGCGGAGCGTCAGGTGACGGTCGAGGGACGGCGGTACCCCCTGCCCGACCCGTTCCATGTGATCGCGACATCGAACCCGATCGAATACGAGGGCACGTACGCGTTGCCCGAAGCGCAGCTGGACCGGTTCATGGTGCGGCTCGCGGTGGGGTACCCGGAGCCCGAGAACGAGGCGGGCATCGTCGAACAGCGCATCCGTCGGCAGCGGGAGCACACGGAGGTGGACGCCGTGATCGAGGCCGTGGAGCTGCTCGCGCTCCAGGCGGCAGTCGAACGGATCCACGTCGAGGACGACCTGATCCGCTATGCCGTGCACCTTGCCCGTGCCACCCGTACTGCTCAGAACGTCGCGGTCGGGGCTTCGCCGCGTGGATCGCAGGCGCTGATCCTGCTCGCACGGGCCGTCGCGGCCATCGAAGGACGGGGCTACGTCCGCCCCGACGACGTCAAGCGCATCGCGGTCCCCGTGCTCGCGCACCGGCTGACCCTGACCCCTCAGGCGTGGGCGCAGGGCGTGGATCCGGCGGGCGTCGTCGCCGCGGTCGTCAACGCGACCCCCGTGCCGCCGACGGTGGCGGAAGCGGGTGCGATCCGCACATGACTGAGAGCCACTCGACGCTGCGCGCGTGGTTGGACTGGCAGCGCACGCCCATCCTGGCTGCGGCGTTCGCCGGGGCGGTTCTCCTCGCGGGCGCGGGCCTGGTGTTCGGCCGTCCCGACGTGATCGCCGCAGGGCTCCCGCTCGCGCTCGCCGGGGTGTGGGCGCTGGCGCGACCGCCTCGATCGACGTCGATGGAGATCGAGTTGAGCGTGGACGCGGCGGCGGACCGGGAGTCCGTGCAGGGCCGGATCGAGCTCGTGACGGACGCGGAGTGGATCCAGCTCGCCGTCGATCAGGGCTGCGAGCGCACGGGCGAGGTCGAGACGTGCCAGGGGGAGGCGGCGCGCACCCGCACCCGGACGCTGCATTCCGGTCCGTCCGAGGCGCTCGCCGTCTCAGCCCGGGCGCTGCAGCACGACGGCGCCTGGGCGAGCGCGCCGACGGCGCGTCTCTCTGCCATGTGGGCGGCAGCGCCGCGGACGCGGCGGGTCGCCGAGCTCCCGCTCTCATCGCGTCTGATCGGTCTGCACGGCGCCCACGACGGGCAGCGCGGAGGCACCGGCGGCGACTTCCGCGATATTCATCCGTACGCGCCGGGCGACGAGCTGCGCCGCGTGGACTGGCGTGCGACGGCGCGAATGGCCCGGCGTCCCGGCGAACTGCTGGTGCGGCGCACGAACGCGCTGAGCGACAGTGCCGTGGTCATCGCGCTGGACACCGCGGACGACCTGGGTGCGGTGGTGGCGACCTGGGGCAGCGGCGCGACCGCGCACAGCGGCCCCACATCGATGGACTTCGGGCGGGAAGCCGCGCTGTCAGTCGCGACAGCGGCGATCGGGGCCGGTGACCGCGTCGCATTCCATGCGCTCTCACCGGGCGGCCGTTCGCTGCGCAGCGGATCCGGCGCCCGGCATCTGGAGCGGCTGCGCGGCGTGATCGCCGGCACCGGCGTGGACGGCGACGGCACTCGGTACCGGCGCACACCGCCGGTGCCGCCGGGGTCCATCGTGTTCGTGCTCTCGACGTTCTTCGACGGGGTCGCGGCGGATCTCGCGCTGCGCTGGAGCGCGGGAGGACAGGCTGTCGTGGCGATCGACGTGCTACCGGCGCCGCGGACGCAGCGGCTGACCCCGGCGCAGAACCTCGCGATGCGCACCCTGCTGCTCGAACGTGCCGGCGTGCTCGAGGATCTCCGCGGCGCCGGAGTCGAGGTGATCTCCTGGGATGCGGACGATCCGATGGCGGCCCTCCGGATCGCGGCCCGCACCGCGCGACGCGATCGCGGACGCGGAGCGCGGAGATGAGGGGTCCGCATGAGCTGATCGCTCCGGGTTCGCTACCGGCACCGGTGCTGCGCATCGGCACAGCGGCGATCATCACCGGCGGCGTTCTGCTGCTGAACCCGTATCCGATGTGGTGGTGGGTGGCGGGAGGCGCATCGCTCCTCTCGGTGATCGTCCCACGATCGATGGGGTCCTGGATCGGCATCGCGTGCATGGCTGTGGGCATGATCCTGACCGAGCCGTCGGCCGGCCGCACGGCCCTGGCGGTCCTGCTCATCCATGCCGCGCACGTCCTCGCCGCCTGGGCGTGGGCCGTGCCATGGCGCTCCCGCATCCGGCCCGCCGTGCTGCTGCCCGGCGTGCGCCGTCTGCTTCTGATCCAGGCGATCGCGCAATCGGCCGCGACGCTCATGCTGCTCGCCGTGCCGCCGTTGCACGGACCCGGATTCGCCTGGCTGGCGCCGCTCGGCGCCGCCGTTCTCACCGGGGTGAGCGCCGCTGTTCTGCGGGTCTCGTGGGGGCCCGATCCCGCGCCGAAGACGCCTTCCAGCTCCCCGCCCGACGCTGATCGGATGCGCTGAGGGGCCTTCCGGATCCAATGTCGGCGGCCGCTCCTAGACTTGACGGGTGCCGATCGTACCCGTAACCAGCCCCGGAAGACTCAGCGTCCGAGGCGCTCGTGTCCACAACCTCCGYAACGTCGACCTCGAGATCCCGCGCGACTCGCTGGTGGTCTTCACCGGTCTTTCCGGATCCGGGAAGTCGAGCCTGGCGTTCGACACGATCTTCGCCGAAGGGCAGCGCCGTTACGTCGAGTCCCTCAGCGCGTACGCCCGCCAGTTCCTCGGACAGGTCGACCGGCCCGACGTCGACTTCATCGAGGGGCTGAGCCCGGCGGTGTCGATCGACCAGAAGTCGACGAACCGCAACCCGCGCTCCACGGTCGGCACGATCACCGAGATCTACGACTACATGCGCCTGCTCTGGGCGCGCATCGGCGTCCCGCACTGCCCCCAATGCGGTGAGCGGATCCAGCGGCAGACGGTGCAGCAGATCGCGGATCAGCTGATGGAGTTGCCCGAGCGCACCCGGTATCAGATCGTCGCACCCGTGGTGAGCCAGAAGAAGGGCGAGTTCGTCGACCTGTTCCGCGAGCTCGGAGCCAAGGGCTATGCGCGCGCGATCGTCGATGGCGAGCTCGTGCAGCTGGCCGAGCCCCCCGTGCTGAAGAAGAGCTACAAGCACGACATCGGCGTGGTCGTGGACCGCCTCGTGGCGGCTCCCGACATCCTCGGCCGGGTCACCGACTCGGTGGAGACCGCGCTGGGTCTCGCGGGCGGTGTCGTCCAGGTGAACTTCGTGGACGAGGAGGGCGACGACGCCTGGCAGTCGTTCTCGGAGAAGCTGGCGTGCCCCAACGGGCATCCGATCACGCTCACCGAGATCGAGCCGCGCACCTTCTCCTTCAACGCGCCGTTCGGCGCATGCCCCGCCTGCTCCGGTCTCGGCACCCGGATGTCGGTGGATCCCGAGCTCATGCTCGGCGACGAGACCCTGTCGATCCGCGAGGGCGCGATCATCCCCTGGACGACGCAGGGCAAGGGCCTGTTCCAGTACTACGAGCGCCTGCTCGAAGGCCTCGCGGTCGACCTCGACTTCTCTCTCGACACGCCCTGGCACAAGCTGCACTCCGATGTGAAGGAGGCGGTGCTGCACGGTGAGAACTACAAGGTCACCGTGAAGTGGAAGAACCGGTACGGCCGTGAGATGCGCTACTCCTCCGGCTTTGAGGGCGTGGTGCCCTACATCGAGCGGCAGTACCAGCAGGCGGAGAGCGACACCCAGCGCAGCCGCTGGGGCGAGTACCTGCGCGAGGTGCCCTGCCCCGTCTGCAACGGCGACCGGCTCAAGCCGGAGGTCCTGGCCGTGCGGGTGCACGGGCACTCGATCGCCGAGGTGTCTCACAAGAGCCTCGCCGAGGCGCAGCAGTTCATGCAGCGCCTCGAGCTGAGCCCGCGCGAGGCGAAGATCGCCGCGCAGGTGCTGCGCGAGATCCGGCTTCGACTCGACTTCCTGCTGCAGGTCGGCCTGTCCTACCTGAACCTGAGCCGTTCGGCCGGGTCCCTCTCCGGCGGCGAGGCTCAGCGCATCCGCCTCGCGACCCAGATCGGATCCGGGCTGACCGGCGTGCTCTACGTGCTCGACGAGCCGTCGATCGGTCTGCACCAGCGCGACAACCGGCGGCTCATCGAGACGCTGCTGACGCTCCGCGACCTCGGCAACACCCTCATCGTGGTCGAGCACGACGAGGAGACGATCGAGGCGGCGGACTGGGTGGTGGACATCGGCCCGGGCGCCGGTGTGAACGGCGGCCTGGTCGTGCATTCCGGTCCCTACGAGGCGCTGCTGCGTGAGAAGGCCTCGATGACGAGCGACTACCTGGCGGGACGTCGTGAGATCGTCACGCCGAAGAAGCGCCGTCGGATCGATCGCAAGCGCATGCTCAGCGTGGTCGGGGCGAAGGAGAACAACCTCCGCAACGTGACGGCGGACTTCCCCCTCGGGGTGCTCACGGCTGTCACCGGCGTGAGCGGATCCGGCAAGTCCTCGCTTGTCAACGACATCCTGTATCGAGTGCTCGCATCGCGGCTCAACGGGGCGCGCACGGTGCCCGGCAAGCACGTCAGGGTCACCGGCCTCGACAACCTGGACAAGGTCGTGCACGTCGACCAGGCCCCGATCGGACGCACCCCGCGCTCGAACCCGGCCACCTACACGGGCGTGTTCGACCGGATCCGCACGCTGTTCAGCGAGACGCCCGAGGCGAAGGTGCGCGGCTACCAGCCGGGCCGGTTCAGCTTCAACGTCAAGGGCGGGCGCTGCGAGGCGTGCTCGGGCGACGGCACGATCAAGATCGAGATGAACTTCCTGCCCGATGTGTACGTGGACTGCGAGGTCTGTCACGGCAAGCGGTACAACCGCGACACCCTGGCCGTGCACTACAAGGGCAAGAACATCGCCGAGGTGCTCGAGATGCCGATCGAGGAGGCCGCCGAGTTCTTCGAGCCGATCCAGGCGATCCACCGCTACATGAAGACGCTCGTCGATGTCGGGCTCGGCTACGTGCGGCTGGGCCAGTCGGCGACGACCCTGTCCGGCGGTGAGGCGCAGCGCGTCAAGCTCGCCACCGAGCTCCAGCGTCGCAGCAACGGCCGCTCGATCTACGTGCTCGACGAGCCCACCACGGGCCTGCACTTCGAGGACGTGCGCAAGCTCCTCGAAGTGCTGAACGGACTCGTGGACAAGGGCAACACGGTCATCGTGATCGAGCACAACCTGGACGTCATCAAGTCGGCGGATTGGGTGATCGACCTCGGTCCCGAAGGCGGATCCGGCGGCGGTCAGATCATCGCGACCGGTACGCCGGAGCAGGTGGCGCGCAACGCCGACAGCCACACCGGCGTGTTCCTCGCCGAGGTCCTCGGCACGGCACCGGCCGGAGCGCGCCCCGGCGCGCAGCGCGTGCTCGAGCGCAAGGCGGGTTGATGGCCGAAGAACTCCCGTACAAGCCGAGGCAGGGGGAGATCCCGACCGATCCCGGGGTGTACCGCTTCCGCGACGCGCAGGGCAGGGTGCTCTACGTCGGTAAGGCGAAGAACCTGCGGCAGCGGCTGTCGAACTACTTCGCGCCGCTGCGCACCCTGCACGAGCGCACGCGGCGCATGGTCACCACGGCCGCGTCGGTGGAGTGGACCGTGGTGCCSACSGACGTCGAYTCSCTGCAGCTCGAGTACATGTGGATCAAGGAGTTCGATCCGCCGTTCAACGTGCGCTACAAGGACGACAAGTCCTACCCGTTCATGGCGATCACGCTCGCCGACGAGGCGCCGCGCGTGATCGTCACCCGCAACCGGCGGATCCCCGGCGCGAAGTACTTCGGGCCGTATCCGAAGGTCTGGGCRGTGCACGACACCATCGATCTGATGATCAAGGTGTTCCCGATCCGCACCTGCAGCGACGCCAGCTATCGCAAGGCGATGCAGACCGGGCGACCATGCTTCCCGGGCCAGATCGGCAAGTGCGGCGGGCCGTGCTCCATGAAGGTCACGATCGCCGAGCACCGGGCGATGGTCGACGACTTCATCGCCTTCATGGAGGGCGGCGACGAGCGCTTCACCCGCGACCTGACGCGGCGGATGCACGAGGCGTCGGCGGCGATGGACTACGAGAGCGCCGCGAAGTATCGCGATCAGCTCTCCTCGATCGAGGCGGTGCTGGGTCGCAGTGCCTTGGTGCTGCCGCAGGACGAGGATGCCGACCTGTTCGGCATCGCCGAGGACGAGCTGTCCGCCGCGATCCAGCACTTCGTGATCCGCGGCGGGCGTGTGCGCGGTGTCCGTGCGTCCACGCTCGACAAGGAGATCGACATCTCGGGCGCGGAGCTCGTGGACCAGATCCTGCAGCGCGTGTATGGCGAGGCGAGCGGCGAGCAGGTGCCACGGCGTGTGCTCGTGCCGTCGCTGCCGGACGACACCGTCGAGCTGGAGGAGTGGCTCCGGGAGCGGCGCGGCAAGAAGGTGGAGATCGCCGTCGCGCAGCGCGGGCAGCGCGCGGAGCTGATGCGCAACGCCACTCTCAACGCGCAGCAGGCGCTCATCCGCCACAAGACCCGGCGCTCCAGCGACTACACGACGCGCACCCAGGCGCTCACCGACCTGCAGGACGCGCTCGGCCTCGACGAGGCGCCATTGCGGATCGAGTGCTACGACATCTCGCATCTGAGCGGCACGAACGTGGTGGCGTCGATGGTCGTGTTCGAGGACGGCCTTCCGCGCAAGGACCAGTACCGCTCGTTCAACATCGCCGAGACCACGGACGACACCGACTCGATGTACCAGGTTCTCACGCGCCGGCTCGCGCACATCGACGCACCCGAGGAGACCGCGGAGACCGCGGCTTTCGACGAGAACGGCGAAGAACTCGTCGTCACCGAACGCCGCAAGCCGCGGTTCGCCTACCCGCCGCAGTTGCTCATCGTCGACGGCGGCAAGCCCCAGGTCGAGGCGGCGGCGCGGGCGCTCCGCGATGCCGGCCGCAGCGACATCGGCCTGTGCGGCATCGCCAAGCGCCTCGAGGAGCTGTGGCTGCCGGGGGAGGACTATCCCGTGATCCTGCCGCGGACGAGCGAGGCCCTCTACCTCGTGCAGCGCCTGCGCGACGAGGCGCACCGCTTCGCGATCACCCATCAGCGCAAGCGTCGCCGGCGCGACATCGCCTCGATCCTCGCCGAGGTCCCGGGGCTCGGTGCGGCACGGATCAAGACGCTCCTTCGCCACTTCGGATCCGTCGCCGCATTGCGCCGCGCGGATGCCGCCGAGATCCAGGAGGTGCAGGGGATCGGGCCGACCCTCGCCGAGGCGATCCGCGTGCATCTTGCCGGGTCGGCCGCAGTGTCAGGATCCCGAGAGGGAGTCGAATCCGTCCTGGTCGGCGCTGGATCCGATTCCGATGCCGCTCAGACTCCGCCTTCTGGCTAGGCTGGACACGAGCGAGGAGGAGAGCAGATGAGCGCCGACCAGGGTGAGTTCCTGATCGTCACCGGAATGTCGGGCGCCGGGCGCTCGACGGTCGCGAACGCTCTCGAGGACCTCGGCTGGTACGTGGTCGACAACCTCCCGCCGCAGATGCTCCGTCCCCTGCTCGATCTCGCCAACCTCGGCGGTGCGGCTCTGCCGAAGGTTGCTGCGGTCGTGGACGTGCGCGGGCGCGATCTCTTCGACGGCTTCCCCGGAGTGGCTCGCGCGCTGCGCGAGCACGGATCCGTGCAGGTGGTGTTCCTCGACGCCTCCGATGACGTGCTGGTGCGCCGCTTCGAGTCGGTCCGGCGTCCGCACCCGCTGCAGGGCGACGGGACGCTGCTCGATGGCATCCGCACCGAGCGGACCAGGGTCGCCCCTCTGCGCGAAGCCGCCGACATCATCATCGACACCTCGAGCCTGAACGTGCATCAGCTGGCCACCAAGGTCAACGAGGTGTTCGCCGAGGAGGGCGCCGCGCGCCACAAGCTGACCGTCATGAGCTTCGGCTTCAAGTACGGGCTGCCTTCGGATGCGGACCTCGTGGCCGACATGCGCTTCCTGCCCAACCCGTTCTGGATCGACGAGCTGCGCGGCTCCACGGGTCTGGATTCCGAGGTGCGCGACTACGTGCTCACCCGTGACGGCGCGCAGGAGTTCCTCGACGCCTACACGGCCGCGCTGCGCCCGGTGCTGGAGGGGTATCAGCGCGAGAACAAGAGCCATTCGATGGTCGCCATCGGCTGCACGGGCGGCAAGCACCGTTCGGTCGCGATGGTCGAGGAGCTCGCCGCGCGTCTGGGGCAGATCCCAGGGGTCGCGGTGACCGTCCGGCACCGCGATCTCGGGCGAGAGTGAGGCGGACCCGGCCGGTGATGAGCGCCGCGGCCGGGTAAACTGATCCCTTGTGCCGAGATCCGGCGCCGCCCGTGAGAAGGAGACCCGTGGCACTCACCACCGACGTCAAGGCCGAGCTCGTCAGCATCCGGAACGCACCCCCCTCGGTGCGCGTCGCGGAGGTGACGGCGGTGCTGAGGTTCGCCGGGGGGCTGCACCAGATCGCCAACCGCATCGCGGTCGAGGCGGAGGTGGATGCGGAGCTGCTCGCACGGCGCGTCGCGCGCGACCTCGCGGAGCTTTTCGGCGTCCGTCCCGAGATCGCCCCGATCCAGGGTGCTTCCAGCCACGACGGCGCCAAGTACGCCGTGCGGGTGATCGCTGCGGGCGAGACCCTCGCCCGGCAGACGGGGCTGCTCGACCAGCGCCGCCGTCCGGTGCGCGGCCTGCCCAACCGTCTCACCACCGGATCGCGCGAGGAGCTCGCCGGCCTGTGGCGGGGGGCCTTCCTCGCAGCGGGGTCGCTCAGCGAGCCCGGCCGTTCGGCCGTGCTCGAGGTCGCGTGCCCGTCGTCCGAGGCGGCGATGGCCCTCGTCGGCGCCGCACACCGGATCGGCATCGCCGCGAAGGCGCGAGAGGTACGCGGCATGCCGCGCGTCGTCATCCGCGAACCTGAGGGCATCCGCGCCGTGCTCGCCTTGATGGGCGCGTCCAAGACCGCCGCCGCGTGGGAGGAGATGCGTCAGCGCCGCGAGGTGCGCGCCGGCGTCAACCGGCTGGTGAACTTCGACGACGCGAATCTGCGCCGTTCCGCCCAGGCCGCGGTCGCCGCCTGCGCCCGCGTCGAGCGCGCGCTCGAGATCCTCGGCGACGACGTGCCGGAGCACCTCCAGACGGCAGGTGCGCTGCGCCTCGCGCACCGCGACGCCAGCCTCGACGAGCTCGGCCACCACGCCGATCCGCCCCTCACGAAGGACGCCGTCGCGGGCCGCATCCGCCGCCTTCTCGCGATGGCCGACAAGCGCGCTCAGACCGAGGGGATCCCGGGCACCGAAGCCGCCGTACCCGCCGGTTTCGACGTCTGACACGTCGTATCGAGGGCCTGCGTTCCGGTCTGTGGAAACACGCCCGGACGCAGGCCCTCGTCGTCGTCACATCCGGAAGGATCCGGACAATCCGCGCGTTGCCGTCATTAGGATGAAAGACGTCCGCCCCGTGCGCACCACCGCGTTTCGGGGGACCGGCAAGCGCCGCGAGCGCGGCGCGGATTGGATGACATCGACATGGCGATCTACACGCTGCCCGACCTTCCGTACGATTTCGCGGCCCTCGAGCCGCACATCAGCGGCAAGATCATGGAGCTGCACCATGACAAGCACCACGCTGCCTACGTCGCCGGAGCGAACGCGGCGCTCGAGTCTCTCGCCGAGGCCCGCGAGAGCGGCAACCTGGCGAACGTGAACAAGCTTGAGAAGGACCTCGCGTTCAACCTCGGCGGACACGTCAACCACTCGATCTTCTGGACCAACCTGTCGCCGAACGGCGGCGGCCAGCCCGAGGGCGAGCTCAAGGCCGCCATCGACGAGTTCTTCGGATCCTTCGAGAAGTTCCAGGCGCACTTCACCGCCGCGGCCATGGGCATCCAGGGCTCCGGCTGGGCCGTGCTGAGCTGGGACCCGATCGGCGCCCGCCTGATCATCCAGCAGCTGTTCGACCAGCAGGGCAACACCGCCCAGGGCACGGTGCCGCTGTTCCAGCTGGACATGTGGGAGCACGCGTTCTACCTGGACTACCTGAACGTCAAGGCCGACTACGTCAAGGCCGCGTGGAACATCGCGAACTGGGAGAACGTCGCCCAGCGCCTCGTTGCCGCGCGCGAGAAGACCAACGGACTGCTGGTACTGTCGTAAAAGATGGGCGTCCTGATGGGCGAAAAACCCATCAGGACGCCGTTGTCCGCGCAATCCGCAAGAATCACGCACTTCCTTGAGTAAGAACCAGGAGACTTTCGTGTCTGTCAAGATCGGTATCAACGGCTTCGGCCGAATCGGACGCAACTACTTCCGCGCAGCCCTCGAGCAGGGCGCCGACCTCGAGATCGTCGCGGTCAACGACCTCACCGACAACAAGACCCTCGCGCACCTGCTGAAGTACGACTCCGTGGGCGGCGTGCTCAAGGCGGACGTGAGCTACGACGACGAGAGCATCACCGTCGACGGGCACCACATCAAGGCGTTCGCGGAGCGCGACCCCGCGAACCTGCCGTGGGGTGAGCTGGGCGTCGACATCGTCATCGAGTCGACCGGGTTCTTCACCAAGGCCGAGCTCGCGAAGAAGCACATCGAGGCCGGCGCCAAGAAGGTGCTGATCTCCGCTCCCGCGACCGGCGACGACGCGACCATCGTGATGGGCGTCAACGAGGAGACCTACAACCCGGAGACGGACCACATCATCTCCAACGCCTCCTGCACCACCAACTGCCTCGCGCCGCTGGCCAAGGTGTTCAACGACGAGTTCGGCATCGTCCGCGGCTTCATGATGACCGCGCACGCCTACACCGCCGACCAGAACCTSCAGGACGGCCCGCACAGCGACCTSCGCCGCGCCCGSGCCGCCGCGATCAACATCGTCCCGRCATCGACCGGCGCCGCCAAGGCCATCGGCCTCGTGCTGCCGGAGCTGAACGGCAAGCTCAGCGGTTCCTCCTACCGCGTGCCCGTCCCCACCGGCTCGATCGTCGACCTGACGCTCATCACGGACCGCGAGGACCTGACGGCTGACGAGGTCAACGCCGCATACGCGAAGGCCGCCGCCGAGGGTCGCCTCAACGGCTACCTGCAGTACAACGAGGACCAGATCGTC
Source organism: Microbacterium sp. 01T413_2 (assembly GCF_056398985.1). NCBI lineage: Bacteria > Bacillati > Actinomycetota > Actinomycetes > Micrococcales > Microbacteriaceae > Microbacterium > Microbacterium sp. 01T413_2. Next base: position 68,195 of record NZ_JBFTQL010000007.1, on the reverse strand, counting down.
TCGAGCGACATCCAGGGCAACCCCTTCTCGTCGATCTTCGACTCGACGCTCACCAACGTCTCCGGCAACCTGGTCAAGGTCTCCAGCTGGTACGACAACGAGTGGGGCTACTCGAACCGTCTGGTCGACCTCACCGAGTACGTGGCCGAGCGGCTCTAAGCTCATATCCATGACTCTGCGCACCCTCGAATCCCTGAAGGAATCGGTCGGTTCGCTCGACGGAACGCGCGTCATCGTCCGTTGTGACCTCAACGTCCCTCTGCGGGACGGGGTCATCACGGACGATGGCCGTGTTCGAGCGTCGGTGCCGACTCTCAAAGCCCTCATCGACCAGGGGGCGCGCGTGATCGTATGCTCCCACCTCGGTCGTCCCGAGGGCGCCCCGGACCCCCAGTACAGCCTGGCGCCCGTCGCGGCGCGCCTGGGCGAGCTGCTCGGGCAGCCGGTCGCATTCGCGGCCGACACGGTCGGCGCCGCCGCGCAGGACGCCGTCGCGGCGCTCCAGCCCGGTGGCGTGGTCGTGCTCGAGAACCTCCGCTTCAACCCGGGCGAGACCTCGAAGGACGACGCCGAGCGCCGCGCCTTCGCGGAGCAGCTCGCGACCCTCGGCGATGCGCTCGTCTCCGACGGGTTCGGAGTCGTACACCGCAAGCAGGCGAGCGTCTACGACCTCGCGCAGATTCTGCCGTCCGCGGCCGGTCTGCTCATCGAAGCCGAGCTGACGGTCCTCGACCGCCTCACCGAGAACCCCGAGCGCCCTTACACGGTCGTGCTCGGCGGGTCCAAGGTCTCCGACAAGCTCGGCGTGATCTCGCACCTGCTGCCGCGGGTCGACCGCCTCCTGGTCGGCGGCGGAATGCTGTTCACCTTCCTCGCGGCACAGGGCCACGCGGTCGCCTCCAGCCTTCTGGAGAAGGACCAGCTCGAAACGGTGCGCGGCTACATCTCCGAAGCAGCCGAGCGCGGCGTGGAGCTCGTGCTCCCCACCGACGTGGTCGTCGCGGCATCGTTCTCCGCGGATGCCGCTCACGAGGTCGCCGCCGCCGATGCCATCGAGGCGACGTCCTTCGGGGCCTCGGGCATCGGACTCGACATCGGGCCGGACAGTGCCGCCCGCTTCGCGGATGCGATCCGCGGATCCAAGACCGTCTTCTGGAACGGGCCCATGGGCGTGTTCGAGTTCCCCGCCTTCGCCGCCGGCACCAGAGCCGTCGCGGAGGCGCTGACCGAGACCGACGGCCTGAGCGTGGTCGGTGGCGGCGATTCCGCCGCGGCCGTGCGTCAGCTCGGTTTCGCGGATGATCAGTTCGGTCACATCTCGACGGGCGGCGGCGCGAGCCTCGAGTTCCTCGAGGGCAAGAAGCTTCCCGGACTGGAGGTCCTCGGATGGGCATGAACAGCAGAACCCCGCTGATCGCGGGCAACTGGAAGATGAACCTCGATCACCTGCAGGCCGTCGCATTCGTGCAGAAGCTGCACTGGACGCTCAAGGACGCCAAGCACGAAGACGGCACGGTCGAGGTGGYGGTCTTCCCGCCGTTCACCGACCTGCGCAGCGTGCAGACGCTGATCGACGCTGACAAGATCCCCTTCGCCTTCGGCGCGCAGGATCTGTCGCAGCACGATTCGGGGGCGTACACCGGCGAGATCTCCGGTGCGTTCCTGGCCAAGCTCGATGCGAGCTACGTCATCATCGGCCACTCGGAGCGACGCGAGTACCACGCGGAGAGCGATGAGATCGTGGCGGCCAAGACCAAGGCCGCACTCAAGCACGGTCTGGTTCCAGTGATCTGCGTCGGTGAGACGGCGGAGGACCTGGAGAAATTCGGCGCGAGCGCCGTGCCCGCAGGTCAGCTCGAGGCGGCGTTGCGGGGACTCGACGCGAAGGCGGACATCGTCGTCGCGTACGAGCCCGTCTGGGCCATCGGCTCGGGTCAGGCCGCGACTCCGCAGCAGGCGCAGGATGTCTGCGCGGTCCTGCGYGGMGTSATCGCGAAGGTCCTCGGCGACGAGGCGGCCGCGCGSACYCGSATCCTCTACGGCGGMTCGGTGAAGTCGGCGAACATCGCCGGGTTCATGCGCGAGCCCGACGTGGACGGCGCACTGGTCGGTGGAGCGAGCCTGGTCGTCGACGAGTTCGCTGCGATCGTCCGCTATCAGAAGCACGTCGGGGTGTGACACGCGTCTCCGCCCCGAGCGGCGGAGACGTCTCGACGTATAATTGACCGTTACCCGGGATCCCGCGCGCCCGTGCGGGCCCGAGCGAAAGGCCGATCCGTGGATATTCTCCAGTTCATCCTGCAGGTACTGCTGGGCATCACCAGCGTCCTGCTGACCCTTCTGATCCTGCTCCACAAGGGGCGCGGCGGAGGCCTCTCCGACATGTTCGGCGGCGGCATGTCSTCMGCGGTCGGATCCAGCGGTCTCGCCGAGCGGAACCTCAACCGCTTCACGGTCGTTCTCGCCCTGGTCTGGTTCGTGGCGGTCGTCGGACTCGGCCTCATCACGAAGTTCGAGGCCATCTGATGGCGACCGGCGGCAACGCGATCCGCGGGACGAGGGTCGGATCGGGCCCCATGGGGGAGCAGGACCACGGCTATCACGCCGACCGCATCGCGATCTCGTACTGGGACGGGCTCGGCAACGAGACCGTGCGGTACTTCGCGGCGGGCCTGCCCGAGGAGGAGATCCCGGACATCATCGATCACCCGCACTCCGGACTTCCCGCCGGGCGGGACAAGGAGAACCCGCCGGAGATCGCGAAGGCGGAGCCCTACAAGACGCACCTCGCGTACGTGAAGGAACGCCGCACCGACGAGGAGGCCGAGCAGCTTCTCGGCGACGCCCTCGCACAGCTGCGCGAGCGGCGCGGTCAGTCCTGACTTCGTCGCGCACCGTCGCACCCGAGAGCCCCTGCTTCGGCAGGGGCTCTCGTCGTGTCCGGGCGACTTCGGACGGTGCGGACGACGAGGCGCGCCGGGTTCACCGGCAGCCGGCTGCGGTCTGGATCAGTGAATCGGGGGGAGTGCCGTAGGCGGAAGTGCCGTTGGCGTCGGACGTGAAGCCCATGCTGATCGCCCACGCGGTGGCCCAGGCCTCCGCCGTCTGATCGTTCGTCGTGTCGTACATCGTGCGGCAGCGGATCGTGATGGCGTGCCCGACCTCGTGGGCGACGATCGCGTGGGCGGCGTCGCTCGGCCATTCCTGGGCGATCGAGTTCGACAGCCGGATGGTCGCATATCCGCCTCTGTCGTACCACCAGGCGGTCTCCCCGGAGAGGTAACCGTTGGATTCCCCCAGGCCGTTGATGAGGTCGGCCCATTCGAAGTCCAAGAGGAGGCCCGGGGCGAGAGACCGGGCGAACGCCTCCAGGTCGAGGCGGGACTGCTCGAGCGGCCCGGATTCGCTGGCGAGCGTGGCGGCGTGCGACTCCTGCAGCTTCTGCACGGCTTGAGCGAGGGCTGTGTAGTCCGCGGACACCCGGGGCTGGAACGGCGACGCGCGCTGCCTGACCTGGTCGACGGCGTAGCGGAGGTCGAGCACGGCGTCGTTGTCGGCGGGCACGTTCGCGGCCTCCGCGGCTGCAGCGCGACCCGCCGCCGCCGTGAGCGCGGTCGACGCCGTGGTGCGGGTTGCTTCGGTGGCGGTCCGCAGCGGCCCCTCGGCGGCGCTGAGCTTCTTCGCCCGGTCGCGGGCGCTCGCATCGAGCCTCTCGAGTCGTGCGGTGTCGGTGTTGACCTCCCAGAACCAGAACTTCCGTGTGCCCGCACGAGGGCGACTGCCGGGGATCAGCGCTGAGGCGGCCCTGGACTGCTCGGTGGACTGATGGGTGACGTCGGTGAGCATTGTGCGGTCCTCGGCGGTGAGCAGCCCGCCGTCCGCAACGGCGAGGACGGCGGTCGCCGCGTCGGTCACGCTGCGCGAACCTGAGAGGGCGGACTGGACCTGGCGCGTGACCTCGTCCTGATCGTCGAGTGCCTTGCTCAGCGAGGTGCTCTCGTGGTCGAAGCTCTGCCATGCCGTGAGCTCGAGGGCGGCCAACGCGCCCAGCATCAGCACGGCGACCGCGGGAGGCAGCACCCAGGCCAGGACGCGGCGCCGCCGGCGACGACGGGCGTCGGGGTCGGTGGGAGCGGTCTGCGTCGCGTCGGTGTCGTCTGTGCCCGTCTCGGGGTCGGAGGCGCTCGTGCCCAGCGGCGAGGCGCCGTCGAGGTACGGCGGGACCGCGCCGATCAGGGATGGAGCATCATCGACGTGCGACGGGGCGTCGTCGCCGCGCGGAGGGCGGGGCTCTTCCATCACGGTCCTGTCGTTCGGGGCCGAGGGGCCAGGCGATGCGGCGTGCGGCGGCTCGATGTCGTCGCAGGTGCGGACATCCTCTCATGCAGATCGGCCAAGCCGGGCCCGCTCGGACGCATGCGGTCGAGGCTGCTCGGCGCCGCGACCTCAGAGGAAGGCGACGAAGCTCGCCGGCACCGACACATTGTCAGGCAGGCCGGCGAACGACGGCGCGACTTGATCGGGCCTGTAGCCCGCGATCCCGCATCCGACCGGGGTGAGCAGGAAACGCAGGGCAGGGTGAGCGGTCGCGTATGCGACGAACCCCTGTGCTTCTGCGGCGAGGACCTCGAGCCCGCTCATGGTGTCGATGGCATAGGTCTGGCCGTGATGACCGTGCCCTTCACCCCACGCCGCGCCGAACCGCTCGTACGCGATCAGGGCGGCGCCGCCGCCATGAAGGCCCTCGGCGTTCGAGCCGAAGACGAACACCTGGTCCGGCTGGAGTGCCGTGATGCGCGCGGGGGTGATCTCCATGCCCGCTCCCTTCGACGCAGCGAACTCTACGCCGCGAACGGGAGAAGATGAGCCTGCCGTCGCGGATCGAGCGCATCCCGGCGATCGTCGGATCGGGATCCGCCTGAGATCCCTTGCAGGAGTAGGGAGAAGTGGAGGGGCTGACGAGAATCGAACTCGCATCATCTGTTTGGAAGACAGAGGCTTTACCACTAAGCTACAGCCCCGGATCCCTCGACGAGCGAGGGAACCGGCCCGCGCAACAACACCGCGGACTCCCACGAGCATACCTGACCGGCGGGGGTGCTCTGGTCCGTTAGACTCGTGGAGGCCGTTCCCGCGCGCGCGGGTCCTAACCGGGGCGTAGCTCAGCTTGGTAGAGCGCCCGCTTTGGGAGCGGGAGGTCGCAGGTTCAAATCCTGTCGCCCCGACGTTCACACACGTCGCACTCGCGTGGATCTCCGCGCGGGACATTCACAAGGAGACACACCAGCATGGCGAACAGCACCGTCGAGAAGCTTGCCCCGACCCGGGTCAAGCTGCACATCACGGTCACCCCCGAGGACCTCAAGCCCAGCATCGCGCACGCGTACGAGCACATTGCTCAGGACGTGCAGATCCCCGGCTTCCGCAAGGGCAAGGTGCCCGCGCCGATCATCGACCAGCGCGTCGGTCGTGGCGCGGTCATCGAGCACGCCGTCAACGAGGGCCTGGACACCTTCTTCCGCGAGGCGTCGCTCGAGCACAACCTCCGTATCGTCGGCCGCCCCTCGGCCGAGGTCATCGAGTGGCCGAACGAGAAGGACTTCTCCGGCGACCTCAAGGTCGAGGTCGAGGTCGATGTCCGTCCCGAGATCGAGGTCCCCTCGCTCGACGGCATCACCGTGACCGTCGACGCCGTCGAGGCCGATGACGCCGCCCTGGATGCAGAGCTCGACCGCCTGCGCGCCCGCTTCGGCACCCTGGTGCCGGTCGACCGTCCCGCGAAGGCCGGCGACTTCGTCGAGCTCGACCTCGTCGCCGCGATCGACGGCGCCGAGATCGACCGCGCGGAGGGCGTCTCCTACGAGGTCGGTTCCGGCGAGCTGCTCGAGGGCATCGACGACGCGATCGACTCCCTCACCGCCGGTGAGGACACCACGTTCCGCTCGAAGCTCGTCGGCGGCGACCACGCCGGCGAGGAGGCCGAGGTCTCCGTCACGGTCAAGGCCGTCAAGGAGCGTGAGCTGCCCGAGGCTGACGACGACTTCGCGCAGATCGCGAGCGAGTTCGACACGATCGCCGAGCTGCGCGACAGCCTGCGCGAGTCGGTCGAGCAGCAGGGCGTGTTCACGCAGGCCTCCGCCGCACGCGACAAGCTCGTCGAGACGCTGCTCGAGCAGATCGACATCCCCGTCCCGCCGCAGCTCATCGAGGACGAGGTGCACAACCACCTCGAGGGCGAAGGCCGCCTGGAGGACGACGAGCACCGCGCCGAGGTCACCGAGGCGAGCACCAAGCAGTTCCGCACCCAGGTGCTGCTCGACTCCATCGCCGAGAGCGCCAATGTGCAGGTCTCGCAGGACGAGCTCAGCCAGTACCTGATCCAGTCCGCCGCGCAGTACGGCATGGCTCCGCAGGAGTTCGTCGAGGCGCTGCAGTCCCAGAACCAGCTGCCTGTGCTGGTCGGCGAGGTCGCCCGCAACAAGGCCCTCGCAGTCGCGCTCGGCAAGGTCACCGTGGTCGACTCCAACGGCAAGGCCGTGGATCTGACCGGTTTCGTGGCCACCGAGGACGAGGCCGAGGACGCCGCCGAGGCTCCGGTCGAGGAGAAGCCGGCCAAGAAGGCACCGGCCAAGAAGGCACCCGCGAAGAAGGCTCCCGCCAAGGTCGCGGACGCCGATGAGGCTCCCGCCGCCGAGGAGAAGCCCGCCGCGAAGAAGCCGGCCGCCCGCAAGGCTCCGGCCAAGAAGGCCGCCGAGAAGGCCGCTGACGCCGAGTAATCATCGGATCCATGATCCGGAAGAGGGCGGGTGCACCACGCACCCGCCCTCTTCGCATCCCGAGAAGACGCGAGGACAGAGATGAAGGACTGGCAGGAGCGGATCGACGCTGTCTGGGACGCCGCCGCAGGCGGCCTCGTCGACGAAGAGGTGATCGCGAGGATCGACGCGATCGCCGCCGAGCGCGGGCCGGACGACGCTGAGGCCGCGTTCGAGCGCGCCGGAGCGCGCGATTCCGCGGGGCTGCCTGACGAAGCCGTGCCGCTGTACCGGCGTGCCCTCGAGCTCGGTCTCGACGACGATCGACGCGCCCAGGCGACGATCCAGCTCGCCAGCTCGCTGCGCAACCTCGGCGACGTGCGGGGCGCCCTCGAGCTCATCGAGTCCGAGCACGCGGCGCACCCGGACTCGATCTACCGCGACGCGATCGCCGCCATGCATGCGCTCGCTCTCGCCAGCGCCGGACAGCCGGAACGCGGGCTCGGGGTCGCGGTCCTGGCGCTCGTGCCGCACATGCCTCGCTACCACCGGTCGATGACCGCCTATGCCCACGAGATCGCAGGCGACGACGCCTGATATGCCGACGGCGAACACGGCCGGGCGCGTGCGTTGTCGCCGGTAGATTCGAAACACCGAACACGGAAACAGGAGCTGAAATGGCTGAACCCCTGGTCGCGACGAGCGTCTTTGACAGGCTGCTCAAGGATCGCATCATCTGGCTGGGATCCGAGGTGCGGGACGAGAACGCCAACGAGATCTGCGCCAAGATCCTCCTTCTCGCCGCAGAGGACCCCGAGAAGGACATCTACCTCTACATCAACTCGCCCGGCGGCTCCATCACCGCCGGCATGGCGATCTACGACACGATGCAGTTCGTGCCGAACGACATCGTCACGGTCGGCATCGGCATGGCGGCCTCGATGGGGCAACTGCTGCTCACCAGCGGCACCAAGGGCAAGCGCTACATCACGCCGAACGCGCGGGTGCTGCTGCACCAGCCGCATGGCGGCTTCGGCGGCACGTCCAGCGACATCCAGACGCAGGCGCAGCTCATCCTGTCGATGAAGCAGCGCCTCGCCGAGATCACTGCGTCGCAGACCGGCAAGACGGTGGAGCAGATCAACGAGGATGGCGACCGCGACCGCTGGTTCACCGCCTCCGAGGCTCTCGAATACGGATTCGTCGACCACATGCGCGAGCACGCCAGTGACGTGCACGGCGGCGGCGGCACGGGCGCGGACAAGTAAGGCTGGAGAGGACACTCATGTACACACCCACGTTCCGGTCCGCCGGCACTCTGCCCTCGAGCCGCTACGTCCTCCCTCAGTTCGAGGAGCGCACCGCCTACGGCTTCAAGCGTCAGGACCCGTACAACAAGCTGTTCGAGGATCGCGTGATCTTCCTCGGCGTGCAGGTCGACGACGCATCCGCCGATGACGTGATGGCGCAGCTGCTGGTCCTGGAGAGCCAGGACTCCGAGCGCGACATCACGATGTACATCAACTCGCCCGGCGGATCCTTCACGGCGATGACCGCGATCTACGACACGATGCAGTACGTCGCGCCGCAGATCCAGACCGTCGTGCTCGGTCAGGCCGCTTCGGCCGCCTCGGTCCTGCTCGCCGCAGGCGCGCCGGGCAAGCGTCTCGCGCTGCCGAACGCCCGCGTGCTGATGCACCAGCCCGCGATGGGCGAGGCCGGTCAGGGACAGGCGTCGGACATCGAGATCCAGGCCGCGGAGATCCTGCGCATGCGCACGTGGCTCGAGGAGACCATGGCCAGGCACACCGGTCAGCCGGTCGAGAAGGTGAACCGCGACATCGATCGCGACAACATCCTCTCCGCCGAGCAGGCCAAGGAGTACGGCATCGTCGACCAGGTGCTCACGAGCCGCAAGCGCCAGGCGCTGAGCTGACCTGCTGACACCCCCGTGAAAGGGCGGTCCGGATTCTTTCCGGGCCGCCCTTTCGCGTTCCCGCTCCCGTTGCGCGAGTGAGTGGTGAGCCTTGCTCATATGAGCAGGGCGGTGCGCGTGCGCGTGGCGGAGGGTACTCTCGAAGCATGCCCCGATCCGCCATCGACGACGACGAGCTGCTCGCCGTCCGCGTCGCGGAGCTGTACTACGACGAGGACAAGACGCAGGACGAGATCGGTGGCCTGCTGGGCATCTCGCGCTGGAAGGTCGGGCGGCTCCTGCAGCAGGCCAGGATCGATGGGATCGTGCGGATCGAGATCGTGCACCCGCGCGCCCGCAAGCTCGGCATCGAGCGCGAGTTGCGCGAGCGCTTCGGGCTTGCCGACGCCGTCGTCGTCCCGAACGGTCCGAGCGACGCCGAGACGCTCGCGCGCGTCGCGCAGGGTGCCGCAGACCACCTCGCCGCGCTCCGGCCCGTGCCGAAGACGCTCGCCGTGAGCTGGGGGCGGACACTGACCGCGATCGCCGACCGCATGGCAGAGGGCTGGGCCCGTGGCGTGACCGTGGTGCAGATGAACGGCGGCGTGAGCGTGAACCGCCGCCCGGGAGGCGCCGCCTCGCTCGCGGCCACGATCGCGCAGCGCGCCTCGGGGCATGTCGCACTGCTGCCCAGCCCCGCAATCCTGGAGCGGCTGGAGACCAAGCAGGCCATCGAGCGCGATCGCACCGTCGCCGGCGTGCTCGAGCAGGCCGCTCAGGCCGACGCCTACCTCTTCACCGCGGGCGTTTGCGACGCCGGATCCGCCCACGTCGACAACGGCTATCTGAGCGTCCGGGACATCGACGAACTGGGCCGGCGCGGCGCGGTCGGCGACGTGCTGGGCCGCTACATCGATGCGGACGGCAACATCGTCGATCCTGAGCTCGATGCCCGCACGGTCGGGCTCAGCCTGGAGCGGCTGCGTGAGGCGCGCACCTCTGTCTTCGTCACGGCCGGAGAGGCGAAGCACGACATCGCCCGCACGGTCGTGACCGCGAACCTGTGCACGATGGTGGTCACCGACGAGGCGACCGCCCGGACCCTCTTGGAGGACCAGTGACGACGACCGAACTCGCACGGCGCACCGCGCTGGAGGTGCTCGGCGGCGACCCCGACGACCTCACGCTGCGCCGATTCCTGCACGGCCTGCCCGGAGTGGATGCAGTGGGCCTGGAGCAGCGCTCCGCCGCGCTCGGGACGCGCTCCATCAAGACGACGTCGAAGGCGTGGGCTCTCGACACGATCGTGCGACTCATCGACCTCACGACGCTGGAGGGTGCCGACACCCCGGGCAAGGTGCGCTCGCTGGTCTCCAAAGCCAAGCTGCCCGATGCCTCGGATCCGACCTGCCCGTCGGTCGCGGCGGTGTGCGTCTACGGCGACATGGTGCCGTACGCGGTCGAGGCGCTCGGCCCCCGCCACGGCGACCCCGACGACGGCGGCATCTCGGTCGCGGCCGTCGCGACCGCGTTCCCGAGCGGCCGCKCATCGCTCGGGGTGAAGCTTGCCGACACCCGTGACGCGGTCGAGGCCGGCGCCGACGAGATCGACATGGTCATCGACCGAGGCGCTTTCCTCGCCGGCCGCTACGGCCAGGTGTTCGACCAGATCGTGGCTGTCAAGGACGCGTGCCGCCGGGAGGACGGCACCTCCGCTTCGCTGAAGATCATCCTCGAGACCGGCGAGCTGAACACCTACGACAACATCAAGCGCGCGTCGTGGCTGGGCATGCTGGCCGGCGGCGATTTCATCAAGACCTCCACCGGCAAGGTCGCCCCGGCGGCTACGCTGCCCGTCACGCTGCTCATGCTCGAAGCCGTGCGCGACTGGCACGGGCTCACCGGTGAGAAGATCGGCGTCAAGCCCGCCGGCGGGATCCGCTCCTCGAAGGACGCGGTGAAGTATCTCGTGCACGTCGCCGAGACCGTGGGTGAGGAGTGGCTGCAGCCGCACCTGTTCCGCTTCGGCGCGTCGAGCCTGCTCAACGACGTGCTGCTGCAGCGGCAGAAGCTGACCACCGGCCACTACTCCGGCCCCGACTACGTCACGATCGACTGACGAAGGACTGTTCATGGGATTCTTGGAATACGCACCCGCGCCCGAGTCGCGGAGCATCCTCAACCTGAAGGACGAATACGGGCTCTTCATCGACGGCGAGTTCGTCGAGGGGCGCGGCGCCTCGTTCGGCACGATCTCGCCCGCCGACGAGTCGCGCATCGCGACGATCGCGCACGCGTCGGATGAGGACGTGGACCTCGCTGTCGCCGCTGCACGTCGCGCCTACACCAAGGTGTGGTCGAAGATGAGCGGCYGCGACCGGGGCAAGTACCTGTTCCGCATCGCGCGGCTCGTGCAGGAGCGCGCCCGCGAGCTCGCTGTCGCCGAGAGCCTCGACAACGGCAAGCCGATCAAGGAGTCCCGCGACGTCGACGTGCCGCTCGTCGCTTCGTGGTTCTTCTACTACGCGGGCTGGGCGGACAAGCTGGACTACGCCGGCGCAGGACCTGACCCGGCGGCGCACGGTGTCGCGGGCCAGGTCATCCCGTGGAACTTCCCGCTGCTCATGCTCGCCTGGAAGGTCGCCCCGGCCCTGGCTGCCGGCAACACGGTTGTGCTGAAGCCCGCTGAGACGACGTCGCTCACGGCGCTGATCTTCGCCGAGATCCTGCAGCAGGCCGACCTTCCGGYCGGTGTGGTGAACATCATCACGGGTGCCGGCGCCACTGGCGCCGCGCTGGTGCGCCATCCCGACGTCGACAAGGTCGCCTTCACGGGGTCGACCGCGGTGGGTCGCGAGATCGCCCGCACGGTGGCGGGCACGGGCAAGGCACTCACCCTCGAGCTCGGCGGCAAGGCGGCGAACATCGTGTTCGACGACGCCCCGATCGACCAGGCGGTCGAGGGGATCGTCAACGGCATCTTCTTCAACCAGGGCCACGTGTGCTGCGCCGGCAGCCGCCTGCTCGTGCAGGAATCGATCCACGACGAGGTCATCGACCGGCTGAAGTCCCGCCTGTCGACGCTGCGTCTCGGTGACCCGCTCGACAAGAACACCGACATCGGCGCCATCAACTCGGCCGAGCAGCTCGCCCGCATCAGGGAGCTCAGCCAGGTCGGCGAGGACGAGGGCGCCGAGCGCTGGACCGCCGACTGCGTGATCCCCGAGAAGGGCTTCTGGTTCGCTCCGACGATCTTCACCGGCGTCGAGGCGTCGCATCGCATCGCCCGCGAGGAGGTGTTCGGCCCCGTGCTGTCGGTGCTCACCTTCCGCACACCGGCCGAGGCGATCGCGAAGGCGAACAACACTCCTTACGGTCTCTCCGCAGGGATCTGGAGCGACAAGGGATCCCGGATCCTCGCCGTGGCCGACCGCCTCCGCGCCGGCGTGGTGTGGGCGAACACGTTCAACCGATTCGACCCGTCCAGCCCGTTCGGCGGTTACAAGGAGTCCGGCTACGGCCGCGAGGGCGGCAAGCAGGGCCTGACCGCGTACCTGCGTCCGGCAGGGGTCGCCCGCCAGATCGAGGCCAGGGCGCAGAAGAAGGGATCCGCGGCATGAGCGCGCGACTGACGGTGCCCAAGACATACAAGCTCGCGATCGGCGGCGCGTTCCCGCGCAGCGAATCGGGACGCACCTATGAGGTCACCACTTCGAAGGGCGCGTTCCTGGCGAATGCCGCCCAGGCTTCGCGCAAGGATGTGCGTGACGCGGTGAAGGCCGCGCGCACCGCGCAGGCGGGCTGGGCGAAGGCCACCGCGTACAACCGGGGACAGGTGCTGTACCGCGTGGCCGAGGTGCTCGAGGGGCGCAGGGCGCAGTTCGTCGACGAGATCGTGGCACAGCAGGGCGTATCCGTCGCCGCCGCAGGGGCGCAGGTCGACGAGGCCATCGAYCTSTGGGTCTGGTACGCGGGCTGGTGCGACAAGTACGCCCAGGTCGCCGGCAATCTGAACCCGGTCGCGGGCGCCTACTTCAACATCTCCGCTCCGGAGCCGACCGGCGTCGTCGCGATCGTCGCGCCGCAGGAGAACGCGCTCCTGGGCCTCGTCTCCGTCGTCGCCCCGGCGCTCGTCGCGGGCAACGCGGTGGTCGTCGTGGCGAGCGAGCAGTACCCGCTCTCGGCGATCAGCCTCGCCGAGGTGYTGGCSACGAGCGACCTTCCCGGCGGCGTGGTGAACGTGCTCACCGGATCCCCGGCCGAGCTCGCGCCCTGGCTCGCGTCGCATGCCGACGTCAACGCCCTCGATCTCGCCGGCGCCGGCGGAATCGACTGGGTCGACCTGCAGATCGCCGCCGCCGACACGCTCAAGCGCGTGCTCGCTCCGGGTGAGGTCGTCTCCTCTCCTCAGCGGATCGCCGCCTTCACCGAGGTGAAGACGGTCTGGCACCCGAAGAGCATGGTCTGACGGCGCGCCGCCGACGCTCGCCACGACGGTGGCGGCGACGCAGCAAGACCCTGCCTCATCGTCACCGGTCGGGGGGTGTCCAGTGCGCGCCGCCACCATGCCTGATTCCGACGCACATCGATGACGGCCAAACTCCAGCGGCACCCAGCGCAAGCCGTTCCCAATATATTGAACGGGTGGAGCGACTCGTGCAGCGGAGATCATGGCGGCGGCTGACCCTGGCGGTTCTCGGCGCGGCGCTTGTCGCGACCGCGTCACTGCTGCCGACGAGCACCGCCTCGGCGACCGCGCCCCTGCCCGCGTCGCAGACGCTCGCGCAGCAGCTGGTCAACAGTGGCTTGCTCAGCGGGAACCCCGAACCCATGGCGCAGATCCAGGGGTATGCCAGCGGCACCCTGCAGTCCCACGTCATCGGCGGCCAAGTCCGCGACTGCATCATCGACCCGGTGATCCTGCAGGCGCTCAAGACGACGATCGTCGACAGGAAGTTCTCGCTGTATGTCGCCTCTCTGAACAGGTTCTGCACCGGCGAGCTCAGTGCGATCGGGACGAGCGGATACCACTGGCGCAACGGCGGCGGCCACGCCGTGGACATCTCACGCGTCAACGGCGTCGCATCGACCGGCGGGACGCAGCAGGATCTCGCGCTGATCAACTCCATGTTCACCGCGCTCCCGGCACCCGCCGGACTCGGGCAGTATCAGTGCCGCAGCCGCCTCGCCGTCCCCGCGCAGTGGACGCAGTTCGACGACTCCTGCGATCACAATCATTTCGAGTACCGCGGGAGCGTTGGATCACTGCCGCCCAACGGCCCCTTCGACCTCAACGGTGACATGAAGTCGGATCTGCTCGGTGTGCGCAACGACGGCTATCTCGTCGAGTATCTGAGCTACGGACCGGTCGGAACGACGTGGTTGATGGGGAACACCCTCGGCAACGGCTGGGAGACGACCTCTGCGATCGTTCACGGTGATTTCAACGGCGACGGGGCGGGGGACCTGCTCCAGACACGCACCAACGGGAACCTGTTCTACTACGCAGGCGACGCATCGAGCCACTACAGCGGCGCCCTGGTCGGATCGGGATGGACGTCGGACTACAGCCTGCTGGCGGGGGGAGTGGACTTCACGGGTGACGGCCGCGCCGATCTCGTGACCCGCGGGCCCGCCGGTGTGCTGTACGCCTACCCCGGGTTGGGGGATGGGCGGTTCGGCGGGCGCGTCCAGATCGGTTCCGGCTGGTCGATCATGACGGCACTCGTCACGGGGGACTTCGACAACAACGGGCGTGGCGACCTGATCGCGCGTGACTGGACTGGCGCCCTGTGGGCCTACTACGGCACAGGGAGCGGATTCACAGCGGGTCAGAGGATCGGCTCGGGATGGAACGTCTTCTCGACGATCACGGGCGCAGGCGACTACGACGGGGACGGCAACGCCGACATCATCGGCCGTAGCGGAACTGATCAATCGTTGTGGCTCTACAGAGGGACGGGCTCGGGCACGATCGGCTCGTATCAGCAGATCGGCAACGGCTGGGGTGGATTCTCGTTCATCAGCTGACGCACCGCACGAGGCGTTCGCGGTGGGCGGAGCGATGCGGCGCCGGGGGATCCGTGGCGATGCGGCCGGATGTCGGATGCAGCAGTTAGGCTCGAACAGCGGCATCAACGCCCCGTGATCGCATTCGCTGCGATCGTGGACCACGTCTCGAAGGAGGACGCACATGGCACGCATCGGTGAGAGCGCCGACCTGTTCAAGTGCTCGTTCTGCGGCAAGAGTCAGAAGCAGGTTCAGCAGCTCATCGCCGGTCCCGGCGTGTACATCTGCGACGAGTGCGTCGAGCTCTGCAACGAGATCATCGAAGAGCGCATGGCCGAATCCGCGAACGGCGAGGTCGCCGAGTTCGATCTGCCCAAGCCTCGAGAGATCTTCTCCTTCCTCGAGGAGTACGTGGTAGGTCAGGAGCCGGCCAAGAAGGCGCTCGCGGTGGCGGTCTACAACCACTACAAGCGSGTKCGAGCYCGTGGMACRCTGCAGCCGGCSGAGCAGAAGGCCGAAGACATCGAGATCGCCAAGAGCAACATCTTGATGATCGGCCCGACCGGCTGCGGCAAGACCTACCTCGCGCAGACCCTTGCGAAGCGACTGAACGTGCCGTTCGCGGTCGCCGACGCCACCGCGCTCACCGAGGCGGGCTACGTCGGTGAGGATGTGGAGAACATCCTGCTCAAACTGATCCAGGCCGCGRACTACGACGTCAAGCGCGCTGAGCAGGGCATCATCTACATCGACGAGATCGACAAGATCGCGCGCAAGGCCGAGAACCCGTCGATCACTCGCGACGTCTCGGGTGAGGGCGTGCAGCAGGCGCTGCTGAAGATCCTCGAGGGCACGGTCGCGTCGGTGCCGCCGCAGGGCGGTCGCAAGCACCCGCACCAGGAGTTCCTGCAGATCGACACCACGAACGTGTTGTTCATCGTCGCCGGGGCCTTCGCGGGCCTCGAGGACATCGTCTCCTCCCGCGTCGGCAAGCATGGCGTCGGATTCGGCGCCCCGCTGCATGACAAGGGCAAGGATCTCGATCTGTTCAGCGAGGTGCTCCCGGAGGATCTGCACAAGTTCGGTCTCATCCCCGAGTTCATCGGCCGGCTGCCGGTCGTCGCCTCGGTCTCGCCGCTCGACCAGGCTGCCCTCATTGACATCCTCACCGGGCCGCGCAACGCACTGGTCAAGCAGTACCAGCGCATGTTCCAGCTCGACGGGGTGGAGCTGGAGTTCGAGGACGATGCTCTGCAGTCGATCGCTGACCTCGCCGTGCTGCGCAAGACCGGCGCGCGCGGGCTCCGGGCGATCCTGGAGGATGTGCTCGGACCGATCATGTTCGAGATCCCGTCCGAGGAGGACGTGCAGAAGGTCGTCGTGACCCGCGCCGCGGTCGACGAAGGCGCGCCGCCCACGCTGGTGCTGGCRCGYAAGCGCAAGAGCGCCTGAGCCGCGCTGTCGGCAGAGCGCCGGAGCGTTCCGCCGACAGCGCTGCCGTCAGCGATCCAGCCCGCGGCGCTTGAGCAGCGGCGCGATCTCCGCATCGCGGCCGCGGAAGTCGCGGTAGGCCTCGAGCGGATCCTTCGACCCGCCGACACCCAGCAGGCGCCGTCGGAAGCGCTCCCCGTTCTCCCTGGTCAGCCCTCCATTGTCGCGGAACCACTCCACGGTGTCGGCATCGAGCACTTCGCTCCAGATGTACGAGTAGTAGCCGGCGCTGTAGCCGCCGGAGAACACGTGTGCGAAGTACGCCGAGGAGTATCTGGTGGGCACGGCCGGATCGTTCAGCTCGATGTCTGCGAGAGCCGCGGCCTCGAACGCTGCGACGTCATCGATCGAGTCGCCCACAGCCAGCGCGTGCAGCGCCTGGTCGAGCCAGGCCGCGGCGAGGTATTCGCTGGTCTCGAAGCCCTGGTTGAAGGTCTCCGTGGCCTGCAGGCGCTCGACGAGACCGACCGGGAGCGGCTCGCCGGTCTCGTGATGCCGTGCGTATTCGCCGACGATCTCCGGCCAGAGCATCCACATCTCGTTGACCTGACTGGGGAATTCGACGAAGTCGCGGAACACGTTGGTGCCGGAGAAGTGCGGGTACGTGACGTCGGAGAAGAGCCCGTGCAGTGCGTGGCCGAACTCGTGGAACAGGGTGTTGACCTCGTCCAGCGTGAGCAGCGTCGGCTCCCCGTCGGCGGGCTTCGCCACGTTGAGGTTGTTCGCGACGACGGGCAACGTGCCGCGCAGCGCGGATTGGCTGACGATCGGATTCATCCACGCGCCGCCGCGCTTGCTGTCGCGCGTGTACAGATCCAGCACGAAGAGCCCGAGCGCCGACCCGTCCTCCTGGAACACCTCGAACGTGCGCGCGCCCGGGTGGTAGACGGGCAGCTCGGGGCGCTCGGTGAACGAGAGCCCGTACAGCCGGCCGGCGGCGGCGAACACGCCGTCGCGCAGAACGCTCTCCGACTCGAACCATGGGCGCAGCGCCGCGGTGTCGATCTCGTACTGCGCGGTGCGCAGCTTCTCGGTGTAGAAGGCCCAGTCGTGCGCCTCCAGGGGGAACGGCTCGGACTCGGTGTCGTCGATGAGGCGTTGCAGGGCCGCTCGCTCCGCCGTCGCGTTGCGTGCGGCCGGTGCGGCGAGGTCGCGCAGCATGCGCTCTACGGCCTCAGGAGTACCCGCGGTCTCGTCAGCGGTCACGGCGGCCGCGTGGGAGGGATAGCCGAGCAGGTCCGCGCGTTCGGCGCGGAGACGCACGATCTCGGCGAGGACGCCGCGGTTGTCGTGCTCGCCGCCGCGCGCCCCGCGGGAGCGCGACGCTTCCATGATGCGACGGCGGCTCTCGCGGTTCGTGAGCGCTGCGAGGGCCGGGTGGCCGGTGAAGAGCGGGAGGGTGAGCAGATGCTTGCCCTCGAGCCCGCGCTCGGTGGCGGCTCGGGCAGCGGCTGACAGCTCTCCCGCGCTCAGTCCGTCGAGCTCGGTCGCGTCGTCGAAGAGCACGGCCAGCTCGTTCGTGTCGGCGAGCAGGTTTCGCTCGAATGCGGTGCTGAGCGCGGAGATCCGCTGGTTCAGCTCGGTGAGCCGGGCTTTCGCATCGTCGTCGAGCGCCGCACCGGCCAAGGTCATCTCGCGATGCCAGCGCTCGACGAGGCGGTGCTGCTCCGGATCCAGAGAGAGGGTGTCGAGCTGGTCGTGCAGTTGCGTGATGCGCCAGTACAGCGCGGAGTCGAGCAGGATCGCATCCTGGTGAGCCGCGATCAGCGGGGCGAGCTCTTCATCGATCGCCTGGATCTCGACCGTCGCATCGGCGGAGCTCACGGTGTAGAACGCGTGCGAGGCCCGGTCCAGCAGCTCTCCGCTGCGCTCCAGCGCGACCATCGTGTTCTCGAAGCTCGGCATCGACCGCACCATCGTGATCCGGCGGACCTCGGCGAGCTGCTCCTCGAAACCGCGCCGGAATGCGGGGAGATAGTGCTCCGCACGGATCCGTCCGTAGTCGGGCAGCGCGTAGGGGAGGGCGGAGGGGGTGAGCAGCGGGTTGGTCGCGACCGTCATGCTCCGAGCCTAGGAGTCGGATCCCGAGTCAGGGTGGATTGCCTTGACACGACGCGGACTCGTCGGATATCAATGACGAAAGCACTTTCATAATGCTTATCAAGTTGGTTCCGAAAGGCCGATGATGTCCACGACTGATCCACGCCTCGTCGCCCAGTGCCTGACCGCGCTGCGTGAGCACGACGGCGCCACCATCTCGGACCTCGCGGAGTCCACGGGCCTGTCTCGGCCGACGGTCACCGCGGCGCTCGTGGAGCTCAAGGACGCAGGGCTCGTGGTCGAGCACGAGGCCCGCGCGTCCGCGGGGCGTCCGGCCCGCTCGTATTCGCTTGTCCTCGGAGCTCAGGTCGTCGTCGGTGTCGATCTGACCCGCAGCGGAGTGCGGATGCTGGTCGCCGACCGGTCTGGCCGGGTCCTCGGCGTGCAGAGCTCGGAGCTTGCACCGCCGACGACCGCTCAGCCCGGTCTCGCCCCATTGCGCGCCCTTCTCGTCCAGACCCTGGAGCGCGCCGGCCGCCGGCTCTCGGACGTCGCTGCGATCGGCGTGGCCGCTGCCGGCCTTCTCGACGAAGACGGCATCGTGATCTCCTCGCCTCAGGTCGCTTCGTGGCACGGGGCCCACCTCGGGACGCTGCTCACCGAGGCGTTCGGGATCCCGGTCGTCGTGGACAACGACCTCTCCCTCGCGGCAGAGGCGGAGTCCCGCTCCGGCGCGCTCCGCGACGCCGACACGGGCGTCTACGCGCTCACCTGGCACCACGTCTCCGCCCGGGTCACGGCCGCCGGACACGTCGTGCGCGGCCGCCGCGGGCGCGCCGGAGAGGTCGGCATGCTCCGCGCGTTCAGCGATGTGGAGATCCCGAAGGGGACTCTGCTCGAGGCCGTTCCCGTCGTCGGCGCTGAGCTGCGCCGCCTGCGCGATGACCCGGCCGACACCCGCGGGCTCGAGGCTTTGCGCAGCCTGAGCGCGGCGATGTCGCCGGCGATGGCGGCGCTGATCCTGACCGTCGACCCCGAGGTGATCGTGCTCGGCGGGGAACTCGCCGAGTTCGCGGACCTCATCGCGGCTCCGCTCGAGGAGAACGTGCGCACCGCCGTCATGGGGATCGACACCGGCACGCGTCTCATCCGCGGAGGTGAACTCGGCGTCGACGCCGCGGCGATCGGCGCCCTCGGGCTCGCGTTCCAGCGACACGCCGCACGTATCTACGGCTTCGAGGGCGTGACCGCCCCGGCCATCACGACCAGCAACGAGAGGGACGACATGGTGCAGCAGGACGCGACAGGGCAGACCACCGCCTTCCGGGCGGCGGTGATCGGCGTTGGTGCGCGTGCGGGCGTGGCCCTCCACGTCGAGGCAGCGGGCGGCACGGTGGTCGCGGCGGTGGATCCTGCTCCGCAGACGCACGCGAGGGCGGCCAGGCTGTTCGGCGACATCCCGGTGTTCGCCTCGGTCGCCGACATGCTCGCCTCGGGGATCGCGATCGACGGCGCGTTCATCACCTCGCCCGATTTCACGCACGCCGAGGTGTCGATCGAACTGCTCGAGGGCGGCGTGCCGGTCTACGTGGAGAAGCCGCTCGCGATCTCTATCGAGGACGCGGACCGGATCCTGGAGACCGCGTATCGCACGGGATCGAAGCTCTATGTGGGCCACAACATGCGGCACATGCAGGTGGTCCGGATGATGAAGGACGTCATCGACCGTGGCGAGATCGGCGAGGTCAAGGCGATCTGGTGCCGTCACTTCGTCGGCCACGGCGGCGACTACTACTTCAAGGACTGGCATGCCGAGCGCGACAAGGCGATGAGCCTGCTTCTGCAGAAGGGCGCCCACGACATCGACGTCATGCACTGGCTGGCCGGCACATCGTCGCGCACGGTGGTCGGCGTCGGGGACCTCGCCGTCTACGGGCAGGTGGATTCGCGTCGGGACAACTCGGACCGGCGCATGGGCGACTGGTTCTCGATGGSSAACTGGCCGCCGSYCGCCCAGCRGGATCTSAAYCCGGTGATCGATGTCGAGGACATCTCGATGATCATGATGCGCACCGAYTCGGGGGTGCTGATGAGCTATCAGCAGTGCCATTTCACCCCGGACTACTGGCGCAACTACACGGTGATCGGCACCGAGGGGCGGATCGAGAACTTCGACGACGGCACCGGCGGTGAGATCCGGGTGTGGAACGCGCGCAGCGACTACCTCGAGAAGGGGCATGTCCGCTATCCGATCCAGGACGGCGGCGACGGCGGGCACGGGGGAGCGGATCC
The DNA here is from genome assembly GCF_056398985.1 of Microbacterium sp. 01T413_2. Taxonomy (NCBI): domain Bacteria; kingdom Bacillati; phylum Actinomycetota; class Actinomycetes; order Micrococcales; family Microbacteriaceae; genus Microbacterium; species Microbacterium sp. 01T413_2. The sequence goes on along the minus strand of NZ_JBFTQL010000007.1, from coordinate 47,692 downwards.
GCTCACCGTGGCCGAGTTCGTCGAGTTCGTGCGCTCCGGCACCCCGACCGACACGAACCCGCTCGCGGCCCGCGACGCCGTCGCCGCCGGGGTCGCCGGCGCCCTCTCCATCCGATCCGGGTCCCAGCCGCAGCAGATCCCCGCTGTGCCCGACGAGATGATCGCCTACTTCACGGCCCACCAGCCGGCACGCGAGTCCGCGAGGCACTGATGCTCCGGTACAGCCTGCGGCGGATCCTGCTGATGATCCCCACCCTCATCGGCTCGACCTTCCTGGTGTACTTCCTCGTCTTCCTCGTCCCAGGGGATCCGGTACTGGCGCTCGCGGGGGAGAAGCGACTGTCGCCCTCGACGATCGCCTCGATCCGCGCCCAGTACAACCTGGACGATCCGTTCCTCGTGCAGTACGGCAAGTACCTGATGAATGTGCTGCACGGCGACTTCGGCCGTGACTTCAACGGCAACGCGGTGTCCACTCTCATCGCGACGGCACTGCCCTACACTCTCGTGCTGGCACTGTCCGCGTTCCTGCTGAAGATCGCCATCGGGGTGTGCCTGGGTGTCTGGGCGGGGCTGCGCCAGGGCAGGCTGCCGGACAAGTTCAACCTCTTCTTCACGATCTTCTTCCTGGCCGTGCCCGGCTTCATCATCGCCTACTTCTCGCAGTACGTCTTCGGCATAAAGCTGCATTGGCTGCCGATATCCGGGGTGCGGCTCGGGTTCCCGATCGCCTTCATCCTGCCGGCGGTCGTGCTGGCGCTGGAGACCGCTTCGCCGCTCGCGCGGCTGACGCGCACGAGCCTCGTCGACGTGCTGCGGTCTGACTTCATCGTGACCGCGACCGCGAAGGGACTCCCGCCACGGCGGATCATGTGGGTGCACGCCCTGCGCAACGCGTTCATGCCCGTCGTCACCTATCTCGGGCTGAGCCTGGCGAGCCTGCTCGGCGGATCCGTGCTCATCGAGACCATCTTCAACCTGCCCGGCCTCGGCGGCACACTGTCCCGTGCCATCGAGACGCAGAACGGGCCGGTGGTGGTCGGGGTCTCGGTGTTCCTGCTGCTCTTCTACCTGGTCTGCGCGCTCGTCGTCGACCTGCTGTATCCGATCATCGACCCGAGGGTGCGTCATGTCTGATCCCGCAGCGCGCGAATCCACGATGGCGCTGCTCACCGCGCGCATGCGTCGCGCCCGCCCGCGCAGCGGCCTGCACGCGCTCTGGCGCAAGCCGTTCTTCCTCGTCGCGGTCGCGATCATCCTCGTGGTGACCTCGATGGCGCTCTTCCCCGCACTGTTCACGCCCCTGGATCCGCGCTCCTGCAGCCTCGCGATGTCGCGGGTGGGTCCGCAGCCGGGCCACATCATGGGCTTCGACATCCAGGGCTGCGACTACTGGACGAACATCGTCTACGGCGCGCGCACGTCCTTGGAGGTCGGGGTGCTCACCGCCGTGATCAGCTTCACGATCGCACTCGTGGCGGGCTCGCTCGCCGGCTACTTCGGCGGCGTGGTCGACTCCGTGCTGTCCTGGATCTCGAACGTCATCCTGGGCATCCCCGTCGGGATCGCGAGCCTCGTCATCCTGTATCAGTTCCGCTCCCGCACGGTCTGGACGATCGTCTTCGTGCTCGTGCTGTTCAGCTGGGCAGGGACGATGCGGTACATGCGCGGCTCGGTGCTGCAGGTCAAGAGCCTCGAATACATCCAGGCGGCGCGGGGTCTGGGTGTCGGTCCGTGGCGGATCCTGCGCGCCCACGTCGTGCCGAACGCGGTGACCCCGCTCATCGTGATGAGCACGCTCTCGATCGGCGCGGGCATGACCGCCGAGGCGGGCTTCTCCATCCTCGGCGTCGGCCTCAAGCTGCCCGCGTTCTCGTGGGGACTGCAGATCGCGACCGCCAGCCAGGACGGCAACTGGCAGATCGCCCCGCTCCTGATGCTGTTCCCCGCGACCATGCTGGGGCTCACCACACTGGCCTTCGTCGTTCTCGGCGAGAACCTGCGCGATGCCCTCGACCCGAAGGGCCGCCGATGACCGCGCTGCTCGAGGTGCAGAGCCTCTCTCTGGAATTCCGCGGATCCCGCGGCACCGCACCGATCACGGCGCTGCAAGACGTGAGCTTCACACTCGACCGCGGTGAGACGCTCGCGGTTCTGGGTGAGTCCGGCTCCGGCAAGAGCATCACGGCCAAGGCGGTGATGGGGATCCTGCCGAAGCCCGCCGCACTGGTGACCGGGGGTCGGATCCTCTTCGACGGCACGGACCTGCTCTCCCTGTCCGCCGCCCGTCTGCGCGCGGTGCAGGGCGCGCGCGTCGCGATGGTGTTCCAGGACGCGCTGAGCGCGCTCAACCCGGTGCAGACCGTGTCGACGCAGATCGCCGAGCTGTACCGGGTGCATCGCGGGCTCGGACGCCGTGAGGCGAAGGAGCGCGCGATCGAGATGATGCGGGCCGTGCGCATCCCCGACGCCGCGAACCGTGCGGATCACTACCCGTTCCAGTTCTCCGGTGGCATGCGCCAGCGCATCATGATCGCGATGGCTCTTGCGCTCGATCCGGACGTCCTCATCGCCGATGAGCCGACCACCGCCCTGGACGCCACCGTGCAGGCCCAGATCCTCGAGCTTCTCGCCGAGGTCACCGCGGAGCGGCACATGGCACTGATGATGATCACCCACGATCTGGGGGTGGCGGGTCAGCTCGCCGACCGCGCGCTCGTGATGTACGCGGGGCGGGTGGCCGAGTACGGACCGATCGACGAGGTCTTCGATCGGCCGGCCCACCCGTACACCCGGGGCCTGCTCGGTTCCATCCCGGGTGCGGCGCACCGTGGTCAGGATCTGCCGACGATCCCCGGCCTTCCGCCCGACATCGCCCGCCGTCCGCCGGGGTGCAGCTTCAACCCGCGTTGCGCCTACGCGACCGGGGAGTGCGCGTCGATCGATCCGCCGCTCGTGGCCTTCGCATCGGGTCGCGCCGCCGCGTGCCACCATCTCGAGGAGGTGCTCTCCGATGTCCCTGTTGGAGCTTGAGGGCGTCCGCCGGCACTACCGGCAGAAGAAGACGATGTTCGCCGCGGCAGGGCACTCGCCGGTCCGCGCGGTGGAYGGTGTCGACTTCCGGGTGGAACAGGGGGAGACGGTCGGCCTGGTCGGCGAGTCCGGCTGCGGCAAGTCCACCCTGGCCCGGATCATCTGCGGGCTGGAGGCGCCGAGCGAAGGGGCTGTGCGCTGGAACGGCACCGACGTCGTCGCGATGCGTCCGTCCGAACGGGCGCGGATCCTGCATCGCGAGGTGCAGATGGTCTTCCAGGATCCGCATGCCTCGCTCGATCCGCGACGCTCGATCGGACAGTCGATCGCAGAGGGCATCGAGACGCACCGGCTGCTTCCCGCGTCGCGCATCGACGGGCGGGTACGAGAGCTGCTGGCGCAGGTGGGACTGAATCCGGACCATGCGCAGCGCTATCCGCACGAGTTCTCGGGCGGTCAGCTGCAGCGGGTCGGCATCGCGCGCGCGCTCGCCGTGGAGCCTCGGCTCCTGGTCTGCGACGAGCCGGTCTCGGCCCTGGACATCTCCGTGCGCGCGCAAGTGCTCAACCTGCTGAACCGGCTGAAGCGCGAGCTGGGACTGTCGATGGTGTTCATCGCGCACGACCTCGACGTCGTGCAGCACATGTCGGACCGGATCGTGACGATGTACCTCGGCAAGGTCGTGGAATCCGGCGATGGCGACGACGTATACGACCGCACCGCGCATCCGTACACGAGGGCGTTGCTCTCCGCGATCCCGCGCAAGCTCGCACCCGATGAGCGGCTCGACCGGGTCGTGCTCGAGGGCGACCCGCCGTCTCCGATCAATCCGCCGCCCGGCTGCCCGTTCCACACCCGCTGCTACACCGCCATCGAGCGGTGCGCGACAGAGGTCCCCGCGCTCGCCCCGGTTCCCGGCGAGCCCGCGCGGCATCGCGCCGCCTGTCATCTCGCGGCCGAGGTGAGCCGCTCCCGTGTGGGCGCCGTCTACACCATCTCCACACCCTCCGAAAGGAAAGAACCATGACCAGACTGACGACGCGCATCGCGGTGGGCATCGTCGCCGCCGCGGCCTGCGCGACGATGCTGACCGGGTGTCTCGGCCAGCCCTCCGGCGGCGCAGACGGCAAGACCTCGCTGGTGGCGGTGAACAACGGCGAGATCCAGCGCGTCACCGGCGCGCAGAACGCCGGGAGCCAGATCGCCATGGCGATCTGCGAGCCGCTCACCGGCATCGAGGACGACGGGTCGATCTTCATGCGCGGCGCGGCATCCGTCGAGAGCAAGGACCAGACCACCTGGACCGTGAAAGTCGCGAAGGGGCACACCTTCTCGGATGGCACGAAGATCGACGCGAAGACCTACGTCGACACCTTCGACTTCGTGGCGAACGGCGCCAACGCGATGCCGTCCAACTTCGCATACGAGCAGATCCAGGGGTATGACGAACTGAACCCCGCCGAGGGCGAGCCGACGGTCACCGAGCTGTCCGGGCTCAAGCTCGTGGACGACGATACGTTCACGCTGACGATGAAGTCGCCGAACAACGACGTGCCCTATCTCCTCTCGATGCTCTCGTTCTGCCCGATGCCCGAGAGCGCGTTCAAGGATCCGGTCGCCTACGACAAGAAGCCGATCGGCAACGGCGTGTACACGCTGAAGTCGCTCGACCCTCAGGTCGAGGCAGTGCTGAGGAAGGACCCGGGGTACAAGGGATGGGTGCCGAAGGGCGCGGCCGACACGCTCACCTTCCGCGTCTACACCGACACGAACACGGCATATCAGGACGTGGTCGCAGGCAATGCGGATGTGCTGCGCAGTCTGCCGCCCGGCCTGATCGCGCAGGGCCGCAATGCCCTCGGCAAAGAGGGGCTGACGGCGATCGACCGCAACACGCTGCAGACCTACATCGCGTGGCCGACGTACCTGGATGCGACGTATCCGGTCGAGGTGCGGCAGGCGTTCTCGATGATCGTGAACCGGGAGAGCATCTCGAAGGACCTCTTCAAGGGCGCGACCCTGCCGGCCACTTCGCTCATGCCGAACTCGGTCTCGGCCTATCGTGAGGGCGCTTGCGGGGAGTACTGCACGTACGACCCCGACGCGGCGAAGGCGCTGCTGGCCAAGGCCGGGTTCACCGGCTCCATCCCGCTGAACTACGCCTCCAGCAGCACGACCGATGCGGCGACGGCCCTGGCGATCTCCAACTCCGCGAAGGAGATCGGCCTCGACGTCGAACCCAAGCCCGTGCCCGCGGCCACGCTCTCCGACACGATCAACAAATACGGGCTGGACGGCCCGAGCATCCAGCTCTGGGGCTCGTCCTTCCCGCGCGCCTCGGAGTGGATCGCGTCGATCTTCGTGGACGCCAACTACCGGCTGAAGTACGACAACCCCGGGGCAGCCGACCAGGTCAAGCAAGCGCTCGCCTCCGGCGACGAGAAGCAGGCAGATGCGCTGTGGCAGAAGGCGGAGGACGCGGTCCTCGCGGACCAGGTGCTGCAGCCGCTGTACCAGCAGGTCATGTACATCGCCCACACGACGTGCGTGACCCCGCACGCAGCGGGCGGTGACATGCAGATCTACCGCACCGAGGTGACCTGCTCGCAATGACCTGGTCGCAGTGACCTGGTCCTGCGGACTCGGATGATTCCCGGCGCGGCCGGGGTGACCGTGAGGGACACCCCGGCCGCGCCGGCTCCATGCGCCGACGGTCCAGCACGGCGCTCAGCCCGCGAGTTTCGCCATGACTCGGCTGAGCGCGTCCGCGACCAGCCGCACCGAACGCCGGCGCAGGTTCTCCGGCCGCGCGAGCACGTCGATCATCCGGTTGGTGCTCACATACTGCAGCGGACGGCGCACCACGGCGTCCGTCCCCTGGGTCGTGTAGCGCGGGAGCACGCCGATCACATCGCCCGTCGCGATGACGGAGGCGGCGACGCCGTAGTCGTTGATGCGGTGCACGATCTCCGCCGGGCGATTCATGATGGCGGAGATCGTGCGCAGCACGTCGTCGGGGGAGTAGCCCGCTCGACTGGTCACCCAGCGCTCGCCGACGACGTCGGCCGGGCGCAGCGAGGCTCGCTGCGCGAGCGGGTGATCGGGGGAGAGCGCCACGTCCAGAGGCTCCGTCGCGAGCGTGAGCACGCGGATCCCGGTCTTCGGCCATGGCGCGCTGTGCTCCATTCGGTGTGCCAGCACCAGGTCGTAGCGTGCGGTGAGCGCAGGGAAGTCGCTCTGCGCGACGTCCTCGTCGGTGAACCGGATCGCAGGGACCCCGGGGCCGGATCCGAGGTCGCGCAGGAGGGGTCCGAACAACGCCTGTGCCGCACTGAGGAAGCCGCTGATCGTGACGATGCCGCCTTCCGCGGCCTCGAACTCGTCGACCGCCGAGCGCGCCGCGGCCATGGCGTCGAGCGCTGCGGCGCCGGCTTCGGCGAGAGCCTCGCCGGCCGGCGTCAGAACGAGGGTGCGGCCCTGCTTGCGGGTCAGAGGTGCTCGCACGCCGCGCTGCAGTGCGGCCAGCTGCTGGGAGACGGCGGACGGCGTCACCCGCAGAGCGTCGGCGACCGCGGTCACACTGCCGAGCGCACCGAGCTCGCGCAGGATCTGGAGCTGCTGCAGTTGCATATGTCTATTCAAGCATGTAGCGATACTTAATGATCAGTCCAGACAGTCAGGCTTGTTCTTCACAGTCGTTCGCGGTGGGATCGAAGCATGAAGGCTCTCTACAAGGACGGCCCGCACGCGGGCCTCGCGCTCGTCGACCGGCCGGACCCCGTGGCCGGTCCCGACGAGGTGGTCATCCGTGTGCTGCGCACCGGCATCTGCGGCACCGACCTGCACATCCAGCGCTGGGACGACTGGGCCGCCTCCGCGGTGAAGGCGCCGCTCATTCCCGGTCACGAGTTCTACGGCGAGGTCGTCGAGGTCGGCCCGCTCGTCCACGACATCACCGTCGGTGATCGGGTGTCCGGCGAGGGGCACATCGTGTGCGGCATGTGCCGCAACTGCCGCGCAGGTCGTCGGCAGATGTGYATCCGCACGATCGGACTCGGCGTGCAACGCGACGGCGCCTACGCCGAGTACCTCACCCTGCCCGCCACGAACGTCTGGGTGCACCACTCCGACGTGACTCCCGAACTCGGCGCGATCTTCGACCCGCTCGGCAACGCCGTGCACACCGCACTCGCGTTCCCGCTCGTCGGCGAGGACGTGCTGGTCACCGGCTGCGGCCCGATCGGGCTGATGGCGATCGCGATCGCCCGCCACGTGGGCGCGCGCTTCATCACCGCGACCGACGTGAGCGCTCCTCGGCTGGAGCTCGCCCGCGAGATGGGTGCCGACGCCGTCGTCGACGTCTCCCGYGAGGACATCGCGGACGCGCAGCGCGCACTCGGCATGCGCGARGGCTTCGACATCGGCTTCGAGATGAGCGGGGCGCCGAGCGCGCTGCCCGCGATGATCGACAATATGAACCACGGCGGGCGGATCGCGATGCTCGGCCTGCCGACCGGCCCGTTCAGCGTGGACTGGGGCAAGATCGTCACGCACATGCTCACCGTGAAGGGCATCTACGGCCGCGAGATGTTCGAGACGTGGAACGCGATGGGGGCGATGCTGCAGACCAGCCCGGTGCTGCGCGATTCGATCACCCGCATCATCGCCGAGGTCCTCCCGGCTCGTGAGTGGGAGAAGGGCTTCGCGTCCGCCGCATCCGCGGGCACGGGCAAGATCATCCTCGACTGGACCGAACTGTAGGAGACGACAATGTACAGAGCATTCCAGCAGCACCTCGCGAGCGAGCTCACCGGGATCGAGGAAGCGGGCCTCACCAAGCACGAGCGCGGGATCCGCGGTCCGCAGCGCACGGAGATCGTCGCAGACGGCGCCGAGGTGCTCAACTTCTGCGCCAACAACTACCTCGGCCTCGCGGACGACCTTCGTCTGGTCGAGGCCGCGAAGGGCGCGCTCGATGAGTGGGGCTACGGGCTGGCGAGCGTGCGCTTCATCTGCGGCACCCAGGAGCAGCACCTCGAGCTGGAGCGACGGCTGTCCGCGTTCCTCGGCACCGACGACGCGATCCTGTTCTCCTCGTGCTTCGATGCGAACGGCGGCGTCTTCGAGACCCTGTTCTCCGCCGAGGACGCGATCATCTCGGACGAGCTCAACCACGCCTCGATCATCGACGGGATCCGCCTCTCCAAGGCCCGCCGGCTGCGCTATCGCAACCGCGACATGATCGACCTCGAAGAGCAGCTCAAGGCCGCGGCCGATGCGCGCTTCCGGGTGATCGTGACCGACGGGGTGTTCTCCATGGACGGCTACATCGCCCCGCTCGCGGACATCTGCGACCTCGCGGAGCGCTACGACGCGCTGGTCTTCGTGGACGACTCGCACGCCGTCGGCTTCATCGGCGAGCACGGTCGCGGCACGCCGGAGCTGTGCGGCGTCGAGGGCCGGGTGGATATCTACACCGGCACCTTCGGCAAGGCGCTCGGAGGCGCGAGCGGCGGCTACGTCGCCGGGCATCGCGACATCGTGGCCCTGCTGCGCCAGCGCGCCCGTCCGTACCTGTTCTCGAACACACTCGCCCCGTCGATCGTGGCGGGCACCCTGCGCGCCCTCGATCTCGTCGAGGGATCCGGATCCCTTCGCCTGCAGCTGCAGGAGAACGCCGCCCTGTTCCGCCGCCGGATGACGGAGGAGGGGTTCGACCTGCTCCCGGGCGAGCACGCGATCGTGCCCGTCATGTTCGGTGATGCCGCGTTGACCGCACGGGTCGCCGCGGAGATGCAGAAGCAGGGCGTCTACGTGACCGCCTTCAGCTTCCCCGTGGTGCCGCGCGGGCTCGCGCGCATCCGTGTGCAGCTCTCCGCGGCGCACACCCCGGAGCAGGTCGAGCGCTGCGTCGCAGCGTTCGTCGCTGCGCGCGCCGCGGCCTGACCCGCTCCTCGACGCTCCCTCGCAGCGCCGGCGCCCCCTCTGAGCAGCGCTCCTGCGAGGGGGCGTCGGCGTACAGAGGGGGCGTCGACGTGAGATGTTGCAAAGAAGTGCTTGCAAAGATCTTTTTGCAAAGGTATCTTTGCATGCATGACGGAGAACGAAAGACCCCGACGGGACGCTCAGCCCGAGGAGCGCACGCTCGACGCGAGCGCGCTGAAGGCGCTCGCGCACCCGCTGCGGGTGCGGATCCTGGATCTGCTCGCGGAGCGCGGTCCGCAGACGGCGAGTTCGCTCGCCGCGCTGATCGGGGAGAGCTCCGGCGTCACCAGCTATCACCTTCGGGCGCTCGCCGCGCGCGACCTCATCCACGAGGTCGCTGACCGCGGCACGGCGCGCGAGCGGTGGTGGGAGCGCCCCCGTGGACGGATGTCGTTCTCCGGGCCGAACGACGAGATGACGCCGTCCRGCCGGGCCGCCGCGCAGATCGTGGAGGACGAGTTCTTCCGCAACAGGCACCAGCGACTGATGGATCACCTGCACCGGCCGCAGTCGGAGGTGCCGCAGGAGTGGCGCGAGGCCGCGCACCACATGACCACGATGCTCGACATGACCGCGCCGCAGCTGCAGGAGCTCGCGCAGCAGATCGATGCGCTCGTCGAGGCCGCCGTGCAGCGCTATCGGGACCAGACCGGCCCCGGTGTGCGCCGCGTCACGGTCCGCGCAGACCTGTTCGACCTTCCCGACGCCCGCCCGCGGGGCGCCGCGGAACACCGCACCACAGAGACCGAGGAGTTGTCATGACCGCCGCGACGCTGCACATCGCCGCCCCCACGTACCTCGAGCGCACGGGCCTCCGCGTCGCCGACGCGATCACCGCGCACGTCCGCCGACGCATGGAGCGCCGGGCCGAGCGACGCGCGCTCGCCATCGACATGCTCCGTGAGCAGCATGCGCGCAAGGCCGTGGATCCGTTCATCCTCGAGCAGTCGCTGCAGATGATCGGATCGCGTTCGCGCTGAGGTCGTCGCACTGGCACTCGCACTCGCGAGCCCGTTGACAGGCTCAGGGATCGGACCGGGTCAGTCGTCGAACGGACGGACCACGACCTCGCCCGAGGTGGTGCGCGAGACCTCCCAGCCGGTGTCGAGCTCGGCGATCGGCCGGCCCTCCAGCCAGGTCAGGGTCCACGTGCCGCGCAGCAGGTTCAAGGCCCCGGTGTGCAGGCTCAGCGTGCCGCCCGCCACGCTGCGGGCCTCCGCGTCGGCGATGCCCGGGCGCAGGGCCGCGGGAACCGATGCCGGCGGCTCGGATCCGGCGGCCCAACGCGTCCCGAGCTGCATCATGCCTCCTCGACCGGTGCCAGCTCGATGGCCGTGATCTCGAGCGCATCGGCCTCACGGAAGGTGATCTTCGCGATGCGGCCCACGGCCCGGAGGTCGTCCGCAGCGGCCTCGAGCGCCGCGATCTCGGCAGCCGGGGCGGCGATGGTCGCCGACGACACGGGGGTCTTCTGCGAGGCCTTCGCCTCGGTCTTCGCCCGCCGGATGCCGATCAGCGCCTTGCTCGCCGTCGCGAGCACAGCGGGGTCGCCGGCTCCGGTCGATCCCGGCACGGGGCCGAGCGGCTCCGGCCAGGCCGCAGTGTGCACCGAGCCCTCCTCGAACCAGCTCCACGCCTCCTCGGTCGCGAACGACACGATCGGGGCGAGCAGGCGCAGCAGCGTGGAGAGGGCGAGGCGCAGGGCGAGTGCCGCGGAGGCCTGACCCACGTTCGTGCGGTCGTAAGCGCGCTCCTTGACGAGCTCGAGATAGTCGTCGCAGAACGTCCAGAAGAACGCCTCGGTGATCTCGAGCGCGCGCGCCTGGTCGTAGTTCTCGAACGCCGTCGTCGCGTCGCGCACCACCCCGTCCAGGGTGGCGAGCATCGAGGCATCCAGAGCATGCGTGATCTCGGCGCCCTCGGGCACGGGGAAGGACAGCACGAACTTCGCGGCGTTGAGGATCTTGATCGCCAGGCGACGGCCGATCTTCACCTGCGTCGGGTTCTGCGGGTCGAAGGCGGCGTCGGCCCCCAGCCGGCTGGAGGCCGACCAGTACCGCACCGCGTCGGATCCGTGCGCGTCGAGAATGTCGGCGGGGGTGACCACGTTGCCCTTGGACTTGGACATCTTCTTGCGGTCGGGGTCGACGATGAAGCCGCTGATCGCGGCATTGCGCCACGGCGTGCGTCCGTCTTCGAGCGTCGAGCGCAGCATGGTGGAGAACAGCCAGGTGCGGATGATGTCCTGCCCCTGCGGGCGCAGATCCATCGGCGAGACCAGATCCCAGAGCTCGCCGTCGCGCTCCCATCCGCCCGCGAGCTGCGGGGTGAGGGAGGAGGTCGCCCAGGTGTCGAGGATGTCCGCCTCCGCGTCGAACCCGCCCGGCACACCGCGCTGCTCGGCGGTGTAGCCGGCGGGCACGTCGGTCGTGGGGTCGATCGGCAGGCTCTCGTGACCAGGCGTCAGCACGCGGTCGTAGTCGCGCTCGCCGTTCTCRTCCAGCGCGTACCAGAGCGGGATCGGCACGCCGAAGAAGCGCTGACGCGAGACCAGCCAGTCGCCGGTCAGGCCGCCCACCCAGTTCTCGTAGCGCACGCGCATGAACTCCGGGTGCCAGTTCAGCTCGGCGCCGTGCGCGAGCAGCTGATCGCGCAGCTCGGCGTCGCGGGCGCCGTTGCGGATGTACCACTGGCGCGTGGAGACGATCTCGAGCGGGCGGTCGCCCTTCTCGAAGAACTTCACGGCGTGGTTGAACGGCTTGCCGACCGCGGTCATGGCGCCGGTCTCCTGGAGCTTCTCCACCAGTGCCTTGCGTGCCGAGAACACGGTCTTGCCGGCCATGTTCTCCACATACCAGGCGGCCGCGTCCGCGTCGCCCACCGACGCGGGGGCGTCGGGCAGGAAGCGTCCGTCGAGTCCGATCGTGGTCATGTTCGGCAGGTCGCGACCGTCCGTGGTGCGCAGCTCGCGCCACCACACGATGTCGGTCACGTCGCCGAAGGTGCAGACCATGGCCGCTCCCGTGCCCTTGTCGGGCTGGGCGAGGTGATGACCGTGGATCTCGATGTCGGTGCCGAAGAAGGGCGTGCGCACCTTCGTGCCGATGAGGTGCTTGTGCGGGCCCTCGGGGTGGGTCACGATCGCGACGCAGGCGGGCAGGAGCTCGGGACGCGTCGTCTCGATCGTGATGTGCCCGGATCCGTCCGCGAACGGGAAGTCGATGGTGTGATACGCGGCCTGCTGGTCGCGGTCCTCGAGCTCGGCCTGCGCGATCGCGGAGCGGAAGTCCACATCCCAGAGGGTCGGCGCGAGGGACTGATAGGCCTCGCCGCGCTCGAGATTGCGCAGGAACGCGAGCTGGCTCTGCCGGATCGACTCGTTCGAGATCGTGCGGTAGGTCTGCGTCCAGTCCACGCTGAGGCCGAGCTGGCGGAACAGCGCCTCGAAGTGCTTCTCGTCCTCCTCGGTCAGCTTCTCGCAGAGTTCGATGAAGTTGCGGCGGCTGATCGGCAGCTGGTCCGCGGCGCGGGATGACTTGTTGTCGCCGCCTTCGAAGGGCGGTGTGAAGTCGGCGTTGTAGGGGAGCGACGGRTCGCAGCGCACGCCGTAGTAGTTCTGCACACGGCGTTCGGTGGGCAGGCCGTTGTCGTCCCAGCCCATCGGGTAGAACACGTTCTTGCCCCGCATGCGCTCGAAACGCGCCTTGATGTCGGTGTGCGTGTAGCTGAACACGTGCCCGATGTGGAGGCTGCCGCTCGCGGTGGGCGGCGGGGTGTCGATCGAGTAGACGCCGTCACGACCGCTCTGCGCGGCACGGAGGCGGTCGAAGAGGAAGGTGCCGTCTGTGGACCAGCGCTCACCCCATTTCGCTTCGAGGCCTTCCAGTGCGGGCTTGTCCGGGATGGCGTTCAACGACGACATGGATCTCCTCGTGCGATGTGTGCGGCACTGTGTGAGCGTGCCTGAGTGTGGGGTGTGGCGACAGTCTATCGGCCCGGTCCCGGACCGCGGGTCCGGGGGGCGACGGCGACGCACAGCGCAAGGAGGCGCCGGAGAGCGAACTCCGGCGCCTCCTTGTGGTTCTCACAGGATGGCGAGCAGCTCCGCAGCCGCGGCGGCGCGCACCGCGTCGCGGGCCTCGACAGCGGTCGCCGCACCTCGCGCCGCGGCGGCGAGCCGCTGGCAGTCGAGCTGGGAGTGCGCGGCGAGCGCCACCCGGACGGCCGGGACCTTGCCGGGTGCCATCGACAGGCTGGTGACGCCGAGGCCCACGAGCACGAGCGCCAGCAGCGGATCGCCGGCGGACTCGCCGCACACGCCGATCGGCTTCCCCGCAGCCCTCGCGCCGTCGGCGGCGGCCGCGATCACGTCGAGCACAGCGGGCTGCCACGGGTCGAGGAGATCCGCGAGCTCGCCCTGCATCCGGTCGGCTGCCATCGTGTACTGCGCGAGGTCGTTCGTTCCGAGGCTCCCGAAGTCGACCGCGCCGAGCACGTGGGACGCGCGCAGAGCGGCGGCGGGGATCTCGATCATCACTCCGGCCTTGGGCAGGCCGTTCTCGTAGACGCGCCGGGCGAACCAGGCGGCCTCCTCGACGGTCGCGACCATCGGCGCCATCACGCGGACGTCGGCGCCGGTCTGCTTCGCGGCGGCGGCCAGCGCCTCCAGCTGTGCGTCGAGCAGGTCCGGCCGCTCGGCAGAGAGGCGAAGTCCCCGCCGCCCCAGCGCCGGGTTCTCCTCCGGGCCGAGATCGGCGAACTTCAGCGGCTTGTCCGCTCCCGCATCGAGAGTGCGCACGACCACGCGGCGCCCGCCGAACGGTTCGAGGACGCGCCGGTAGATCTCGGTCTGCTCCGCGACGGTGGGCGCGGTCTCGGACGACAGGAACACGAACTCGGTGCGGAACAGACCCACGCCCTCGAGATCCTGCGCACCGGCGAGCACGGCGTCCTCGACGCCGCCGATGTTGGCCAGCAGCGCGATCGCGAGACCGTCCTTGGTGCGGCCGGGGCCGGACGACCCCGCCAGGGCCGCGGCACGCCGTTCCCGGCGGACGCGCTGCTCGGCGACCAGGGCCGGATCCGGGGCGACGACGACTTCGCCGGTGTCGCCGTCCACGGCGATGAAAGTGCCCGGGGCGATCTGCGTCGCATCGGCCACCTGCACCACGGCGGGGATGCCCATCTGCGCCGCGAGGATCGCGGTGTGGCTCGTGCGTCCGCCGGCCCGGGTGACGATCCCGGCGACGAGCGCGCGATCCAGCGTGGCCGTCTCCGCCGGTGCCAGGTCCTCGGCCACGACGATGCTCGGCTCCGTGAAGTCCGGCACCCCGGGAGCCGGCACGCCCAGCACCGCGGCGACGGCTCGGGAGCCGACGTCGCGCAGATCCGCGACCCGCTCGGCGAAGTAGCCGCCGAGCGCCTCGAACTTGACGACGAACTCCTCGACCGCGGCCGAGATCGCCGTCGCGGGTCCCACGCCGGCTCGGACACCCGCCACCGCGGCCTTGAGCAGCGACTTGTCGCGCGCCATCATCGCGGTCGCCTGCAGGATCGCCTGCGCGGTGTCCACGACGTGCTCCGCCTTGGCGTCGAGTGCCGCGGCGACGTCGGCGAAGGCCTGCGCGACGTCGGCCGCCGCCTGATCCGCGTCGGCGGGGCCCGGTTCGTTCTGCGGCGGGCGGACCGGCGGTGCGACCTGCACCACCGGTCCGTACGCCGTGCCCGGACTGACGCCGATGCCCTGTCGGACCTCGCCGGGGATCACGGCCGTCATCTCACTGAGCGTCCAGGTCGGTGGACAGCAGCGCCACGAGCTTGTCGAGCACGGCATCCGCGTCGGCGCCTTCGGCCGTCAGCGCGACCTCTTCGCCGTGCTTCGCGCCGAGCGCCATGACGCCCAGGATGCTGGTGGCGTCGACGGCGTCCTCACCGGGACGGCCGATCTCGACGTCGAGCCCGGAGTCCGCCGCGGCTTCGACGAAGAGCGACGCGGGACGGGCGTGCAGGCCGACGGACGAGGCGATGGTGACGGTACGAGTGGCCATGGTTGTTCTCCTTCGAATGGATGGTTGTTCAGACGGCGACGGACTCTGAGGCCGCGGTCTCGATCTGCTCGACGCGCTTGCTCTGCGCGACAGTCTTCAGCACGGTGATGATGAGCGCCATCACCACGACGCCGATGACCAGCGCGAGCAGGAAGAGCAGCGGGGCGCCGATCAGCGGGAGGACCCAGATCCCCCCGTGCGGGGCGCGCAGCGTGACACCGAAGACCATGCAGAGACCGCCGGTCACGGCGGATCCGATGACCGACGAGGCGATCACCCGGATCGGGTCGGCGGCGGCGAACGGGATCGCGCCCTCCGAGATGAACGACAGGCCGAGCAGCCAGGCCGCCTTGCCGTTCTCGCGCTCCGGCTCCGTGAAGAGCTTGGGGCGCAGGGCGGTCGAGAGCGCCATCGCGAGCGGAGCCACCATTCCGGCGGCCATGACCGCGGCCATGATCTTCAGTTGGGGGGCGTCGGTCGCCGCGCCGGCCGCGGCGAGCCCGGTCGTGGCGAACGCGTACGCGGTCTTGTTGACCGGTCCGCCCAGGTCGAAGCCCATCATGGCGCCGAGGACGATGCCGAGGACCAGAGCGCCCGCGCCGGTCATTCCGGTCAGCCACTGGTTGAGCTGCGTCGTCAGCCACACGATCGGACGGCCGAGGATGGTGATGAACAGCCCCGCCGTGATCAGGGTCGACAGCAGCGGGATCACGACGACCGGCATCACGCCGCGGACGCCCTTGTGCACCCGCCAGCGCGAGATCCACCGGGCCACGAATCCGCCCACGAATCCGGTCACCAGGCCGCCGAGGAATCCGGCGCCCATGGTGGCCGCGATCGAACCGCCGACGATGCCGGGGACGAGCCCGGGACGGTCGGCGATCGCGAACGCGATGAAGCCGGAGAGGATCGGGACCAGGAAGCCGAACGAGGCGGCTCCCATCACGAACAGCAGCCCGCCCCAGGACATCAGGCTCGTCGGATCGAAGTGCTGAGCGATGTTCGTCGCGTCCGGCGCGATGAGGTTGTACTTGACGACCTTGAGCGCGCCGGTCTCGCCGACAGCGATCTGCGCGATCATGAACGAGAGCGCGATGAGGATCCCGCCTGCAGCGACGAACGGGATCATGTACGAGACCCCCGTCATCAGCCACTGGCGGATCTTCGTGCCGACCTTCGCATCGGCCTCCACCTTCGTGGTGAGGCCTCCGGCCGATGGCCCCGCAGCGGCTGCCGCAGCCTTGGTCGGGTCGGCCGCCCACTCTGCGGCGAGCGCCGATGCCCGCTCGATGAGCTCGGGGCCGTCGGAGATCGCCTTCTTCACCGGGACGTCGACGGTGGGCTTGCCGGCGAACCGGCCGACGTCCTTCACCGCGAGGTCGTGCGCGAACACGACCGCATCGGCCTCGGCGATCTCGGCGGGGGTGAGCGGAGTGGATCCGGCGGAGCCCTGGGTCTCGACCTTGATCGAGTGCCCGGCAGCCTTGGCAGCTCTTTCCAGCGCCTCCGCGGCCATGTACGTGTGCGCGATCCCGGTGGGGCAGGAGGTGACGCCGACGAGCTTGAGTGAGCGGCCCGCCGCGGGTTCGGCTGCGGCCTCGGCGACTTCGGCCTCCGCGGCCTTTGCTTCAGCGGCCGGCGCGGGTGTGCTCTCCGGCCCCGGCTTCGGCGCGTCCAGCTGCACGTGTTCGCCGACGATCGCGACGACCTCGGCCTCTGTCGTCGCGGCGAGCAGCGCGTCCCGGAACTCGGAGCGCATCAGCGCCCTGGCGAGCTTCGGGAGCATCTGCATGTGCGCATCGCCGCCGCCCTCGGGTGCGGCGATGAGGAAGACCAGCCGCGCCGGGCCGTCCTTCGCGCCCCAGTCGATGCCGTCGCGGGTGCGACCGAAGACGAGGGACGGCTCGGTGATCGCGGCGCTGCGCGCGTGCGGGATGCCGATGCCGCCGGGAAGGCCGGTGGCCATCTTCGACTCGCGCTCGTGGACGTCCGCGAGGAACTGGTCGAGGTCGGTGCAGCGGCCGGTGGCGACGAGCCGTGCGGCGAGGGTCGCCGTCGCCTCGTGCCGGTCGGCGCCGGTGAGGTCGAGCACGACCTGTTCTTCGTTGATCAGTGCCATGAGGAGTTCCTTTCCGTGGAGGAGTCAGTCCGCGAGGGGGAGTTCGCGGTCCGGGGTGGAGGTGACGGTGACGTGCACGTCACGAAGATCGGCGGGCGTGGGCACCTGGCTGCCGGGCAGAGCGACGGCCGCGGTGCCCCAGCGGACGCCCTCGGCGAGGGCCTCCGCCGCGGAATGGTCCGCGCTGAGCGCGAACAGAAATCCGGCGAGCATGCAGTCGCCGGCGGCGACCGTCGAGACGACGTCGGACGCCACTGCGGTCGCGTGCCAGGCGCCCCCGCTGGTGACGATCACGGCGCCGTCCCGGCCGAGGCTCACCGCGACCATGTCGATGCCGCCGCGCTGCAGCGCCTGCGCGGCGTCCAGAACGGCCCCGAGCGTGGGCAGATCGCGGCCGATCAGCTCGCCGAGTTCGTCGCGGTTCGGCTTGATGAGGGTCGGCTTCGCCGCGACGGCGGCCGCGAGCGGGGCGCCGGAGGTGTCGACCGCGACGCGGATGCCGCGATCGTGAGCGCCGCGTACCAGGCGCCCGTAGAAGTCGGCCGGGGCGCCGAGGGGGAGGCTGCCGCCGCCCGACAGCCAATCGCCGGCCGGGACGTCGGTCAGCGCGTTCGCGATCAGGGCGTCGGCCTCGGCGGCGTCCAGCAGCGGCCCCGGTTCGTTGATCTTCGTGGTGGTGCCGTCGGGCTCCAGCACGCTGATGTTCATGYGCACGCTGCCCCGGATCGGCACGACGACGACGGGCACGGATGCGGCGCGGCAGAGCGCTTCGAGCAGCCCGCCCTCGAGCCCGCCCGAGGGGAGTACCGCGCGGGTGTCGCCGCCCATCGCGGCGACGGCGCGGGAGACGTTGAGCCCCTTGCCGCCGGGATCGACGCGACTGGACGTCGCGCGCTGCACCTCGCCGCGGGAGAGCCCATCGAGCGTCACGGCGCGATCGATGCTCGGGTTCGGGGTGAGAGTGACGATCATGCGATCACGACCTTCGGTCCAGCGGCGCGCAGCGCCTCCACGGCGTCGGGGTCCGCTGCGGTGTCGGTGATGATGGTGTGCAGTTCCTCGGCGCGTGCGAAGCGCTGGAGGTGGACGGCGCCGAGCTTGCTGGAGTCGGCGACGAGGATGCGGGTGCGCGCGGCCTCGAGCATGGCGCGTTTCACGGCGGCCTCGTCCTGGTCGGGGGTCGACAGGCCATGGTCCGCGTCGAAGCCGTTGGTGCCGAGGAAGGCGACGTCGACGGTGAGCTCGGCGAGCGCCTCGATCGCCCACGGACCGACGGCCGCGCCCGTGACGGTGCGCACACGTCCGCCGATGAGGAGCAGCGTGAGGTTGTCCCGGCCTGCGAGGGCGCCGGCGACGATGGTGTTGTTGGTCACGACGGTGAGCTGCGCGTCGGCCGGGAGCAGCTCGGCGATCGCGAGCGTGGTGGATCCGGAGTCGAGGAGGATCGTGCCGCCGTCGGGCAGCTCCTGCAGAGCACGCGTGGCGATGCGCAGTTTCGCCTCCGAGTGCTGGCCGATGCGTGCCGCGAGGGTGAGTTCCGGCAGGGGGCGCTCCGCGGGGAGTGYGCCACCGTGGACGCGGCGGACCAGGCCCTGCTGCTCCAAGACCGCGAGGTCTCGCCGGACGGTCTCGGTGGTCACGTCCAGCAGTTCCGCCAGACCGGTGACATCGACGCGGCCGTCCCGTTGTGCGCGCTCGTGGATGCGCTGCTGCCGCTCCGCTGCGTACATCGGGCTCCTTTGCCGCTCTCCGTGGCCCGGGTTCGGGCGTTGCGCTAGCTTCCCACAAGATCCAACATAAAACAACACAAAAGCAGATTCGGGCTCATCGATCGCAGGAATCGGGCGATAGATCCACTCCGTCCACAAACCGATAGCCTGGAGTGTCCCGCACACAGCTCCCTCTCCGCACCCGAGGATYCCTCATGCCTTCTCCGCTTCGGCGTCGACTCCTGCCCYTCACCGCSCTCGCCGCGGYCGCCGCGCTCGCGCTCAGCGCCTGCTCCGCCTCGACCGGATCCGCATCGGGATCGGGAGACGCGAACGGCGAACTCGTGTGGGGCGTCGACGGCAGCCTGCTCTCGAGCGGCAAGATGGATCCGCAGACCAGCCAGCTCGACGTGACCGCCATGGTGCAGCGTGCCGTGCTGGACTCGCTGGTGTTCCAGAAGACGGACGGATCCTTCGTGCCGTGGCTCGCGAAGAAGTGGGAGATCTCCGAGGACGGGACCGCCTACACGTTCCACCTGCGCGACGACGTCACCTTCACCGATGGGGAGAAGTTCGACGCCGCCGCGGTGAAGGCCAACTTCGACCGGATCGCGGATCCTGCGACCAAGTCGGCGCAGGCCGCGAGCATGCTCGGCGGCGAGCTGTACAAGGGCACCGAGGTGATCGACCCGAGCACGGTGAAGGTCACGTTCTCGCAGCCGTACGCGCCGTTCCTGCAGGCGGCGAGCACCGCGCAACTGGGCTTCTACGCGCCGAAGGTGCTCGCCGAGCACTCCGCCGATCTCGCCGCCGGTGGCAAGGGCATCACGGTGGGCACCGGCCCGTTCCAGATCTCGTCGTACACGCCCGATCAGGAGATCGTGTACACCCGCAACGCGAAGTACGCCTGGGCGCCGGAGGGCCAGGAGGCCCCCGCGTTCAAGACCCTTCGGGTGCAGATCCTCCCCGAAGCGTCCGTGCGCAGCGGATCCGTGACGTCGGGCGAGATCGACCTCGCCTCGCAGCTGCCGCCGAACCTCGTCTCGCAGATCAAGGGATCCGCGACCGTGAAGTCCGTGCAGGTGCCGGGCCTGCCGTACTCGCTCTTCCTCAACGAGAAGAACGGGGTGTTCGCGGATCAGAAGGTGCGCGAGGCGTTCACCCGGGCGATCGACGTCGACGCCGCGGTGGACAAGATCTTCTTCGGGCAGTTCCCGCGGGCGTGGAGCATCCTCGGCCCGACCACGCCCGGTTACGACAAGAGCCTCGAGAAGAGCTGGCCGTTCGACAAGGATCTCGCGAACAAGCTCCTCGACGAGGCGGGTTGGACCCAGCGCGGAGCCGACGGCATCCGCACCAAGGACGGGAAGCGCCTCACGGCGGACTGGATCGCCTGGACTCCCGTCTCCGACGACCATGCGGCCCTCGCGAACGCGATCCAGTCCGATCTCAAGGCGGTCGGGTTCGAGATCACGCGCGAGACGCTGGAACCGGGCGCCTACAACGAGAAGTACGGCCCCAAGACCTTCGACATCACGGACTGGGACTTCTCCGGCGTCGACCCCGACCTGCTGCGCAGCCATCTCGCGACCGACGGCTTCCAGAATGCATCATCGGTGAGCGATCCGAAGCTCGACCAACTGCTCAAGGACGGCATCGCCGCCACTGACGCGTCCACGCGCGCCGACGTCTACGCGCAGATCCAGAAGTGGAACGCGAAGGACGACGCGATCGTGCCGCTCTACGTCACCTCGGCGATCACCGCGGTGGGCGACAAGGTGGCCGGTCTGGGCTTCGACATCTACGGGCGGCCGCTCTTCTTCGGCGCCAGCGTGAAGTGAGCACGGTTCGCGATATCGTCCGCTCGTGAGGGATCGACCAGGGCCGCCGGACGCGTCTGTGCGCCGATCCGGCGTCGTCGTGCGCCGGATCGGCGGGGCGGCCGCGTCGATCGTGCTCGTGCTGTGGGGGGCGGCGACGCTGTCCTTCCTCGCCTTCCGGGTGCTGCCCGGTGACCCGGTGAGCGTCATGCTCGGCCCGCAGGCCCAGGTGGGCGAAGCGGTCAAGGACCGGATCCGCGCCGACCTGGGGTTGGATCGCCCGCTCTGGCAGCAGTATCTGTCGATGCTCTCCGATCTGCTGCATGGGGATCTCGGTACGTCGTATCAGCTACGGATGCCGGTGAGCGAGGTGATCGGACGCCAGCTCGGCGCCACGCTGCAGCTCACGGCACTCGCCCTCGCGATCGCGGTGCTGCTCGCGCTCGCCGGGGTGCTGATCGCTCGCCGGCCGCTCGCTCGCGGGCTCGTCGCGACCGGTGAGCTGATCGTGCTGTCCTCGCCGGTGTTCTGGATCGGCCTGCTGCTGCTCACGGTGTTCGCCTTCGGGCTGGGCTGGTTCCCGGTGGCGGGATCGCGGACCGGGGCGAGCCTGGTGCTGCCGGCGGTCGCCCTGGCACTTCCCGTCGCGGCGCTGCTCGGCCAGGTGCTGCGCGACGGTGTGGAGGCGGCCGAGCGGCAGCCATGGGCGCTGACGGTGCTCGCGCGCGGCGCCGACCACGCCCGGCTGACGCTGAGGCACACCCTGCGGCACGGTTCGATCGGAGCGCTGACCCTCAGCGCGTACCTCGTGGGCTCGCTGCTGGGCGGTGCGGTGCTCGTGGAGACGGTGTTCGCGCGCCCGGGTCTGGGGCGGGTGACGCTGGCGGCGATCACGGGGCGCGACCTGCCGGTGGTCACCGGGATCATCCTGTTCAGCGCTCTCGTTTTCGTCGTCGTGAACACGCTCGTGGAGTTGGCGGCGCCGTTCCTGGATCCACGGCTGCGGGCCTCGGTCGGACGCCCGGCCGAGGCCGCTCCCGCGCCCGCGGAGGCGGACGCATGAGGCTGCTGAGGCGCGTCCTTCTCGCGCTCGCCGCGGTCGTGCTGGCCGTGGTGGTGCTCGCCGCCGTCGTGCCGGGCCTGCTCGCCCCGGGGGATCCGCTGCAGACCCATGTGCGCGATGCACTGCTGCCGCCCGGTCCGGGGCACCCGTTCGGCACCGACCAGAGCGGGCGCGATGTGTACGCCAGGGTCGTGCACGGGGCCGGGCGCTCGCTCGGCATCGGCGTCCTGGCGACAGGCCTGGCACTCGTGGTCGGCCTGATCGTCGGGTCGCTCGCCGGAGTGGCGCCGCGACCGGTTGACGTCGCGCTGATGCGCACGAACGACGTGCTGATGGCGTTCCCCGAGTTCCTGCTGGCCCTGGTCGTCGTCGCGATCCTCGGCCCCGGTGCCGTGAACGTCGCGATCGGTGTGACGCTCGCTGCGATACCCGTGTACGTGCGGCTCGCCCGCGCGCAGACGCAGGTGCTGCGTCGCGCGGAGCATGTGGAGGCGGCGCACATCCTCGGCGTCGGGGCGTTCACGACGTTCCGCCGGCACGTCGCGCCGGGTGTGCTCGGCGCGCTCAGCGTGCTCGCCACGATCGGGCTCGGATCCAGCATCCTCGCCGCCGCCGGCCTCAGCTTCCTCGGGCTCGGACCCGCCGAGCCGTCGCCGGAGTGGGGGCTCATGCTCGCAGGCGGCCGCAACGTGCTCGGCCAGGCCTGGTGGATCGCCGTGTTCCCCGGGCTCGCGATCACSCTGACCGTGCTSGCGGCGACCTTCCTCGGMCGCRCGCTGCGKGCCCGMGCCGAGGGGAGGCGCGCATGAGCGCCGGGAGTGCCGGAGGGGGTACCCGGTCGAAGCCGCAGGCAGTTCCGGGGCCCGGTCTTCCGCCCGCGCTCCGCGTGGAGGGCCTGCGGATCCGCATCGACGGGCGTGCCCTCGTCGACGACGTGTCGTTCACGGTCGCGCCGGGGGAGTGCGTCGCGCTCGTGGGGGAATCGGGGGCGGGCAAGTCCCTCACGGTCCGCGCGCTGCTCGGCCTGCTGCCGGAGCACGCCACGGTCTCGGCGGCGATGCTCGAAGTCGACTGTGTGGATGCCGTGGCGTTGCCCGAGCGCGGCTGGCGGACGCTGCGCGGAGCACGCATCGCCCTGGTCTCGCAGGATGCGCTCGTGTCCCTGGATCCGCTGCGCCGCATCGGCGCCGAGGTCGCCGAGCCGCTGGAGATCCACGGATCCCTCCCGCGTGCGGCGCGGGACGCACGCGTGCTGGAGCTGCTCACGGACGTCGCGATGCCGGATCCCGTGCGGCGCGCTCGGCAGCGGCCGCACGAACTGTCGGGCGGGCTGCGTCAGCGTGCCCTCATCGCGAGCGCGCTCGCAGCCGGGCCCGTGGTGCTGGTCGCGGACGAACCGACCACGGCCCTGGACGCGACCGTGCAGGCGCGGGTGCTGGCGCTGCTGCGCCGGATCGCCGATGAGGGGACCGCGGTCGTGTTCGTCAGCCACGACATGGCGGCGGTGCGCCGGGTCGCCGACCGCGTCGTGGTGCTCCGGGACGGACGCGTGGTCGAGCGCGGATCCGCGTCTGAACTGCTCGCCGCACCGAAGGATGCGTACACGCGCGAGTTGGTGCTCGCCTCGACACCGACGCCGCGAACCCCGACCGTCGTCGACGCGCCGGTGCTCGCCACGGTCACTGCGGTGGGCAAGAGCTTCGACCGACCGGTGCTGCGCGACGTTTCGTTCGACCTGCGCCGCGCGCGCACTCTCGGGGTGGTGGGCGAGTCCGGATCCGGGAAGACGACGCTGGCCCGTGTCCTTCTGGGGGTCGAGCGCGCCGATACCGGCACGGTCGCCTGGGCCGGCGGCGGCCGACCGCGGATCCAGCTCGTGCACCAGAACCCGCTGGGCGCCTTCGATCCGCGCTGGACCATCGGGCGCTCGCTGCGGGAGGCGCTCGCGGCCGGGTGTGTTCCTCGCGCGCAGCGGGCGGCACGCGCGGCCGACCTGCTGCGTGAGGTCGGTCTGGATGCGGCGCTCGCCGCACGGCGCCCCGCCGCGCTGTCAGGCGGTCAGCGACAGCGCGCCGCGATCGCCCGTGCGCTCGCCGCCGAGCCCGAGGTGCTCGTGCTCGACGAACCGGTGTCCGCGCTGGACGTCACTGTGCGGACGCGGATCCTCGCGCTGCTGGACCGACTGCAGCGCGATCGCGGGCTGACCATGCTCCTCGTCTCGCATGACCTCGGGGTGATCGCGTCCGCGGCCGACGATCTGCTGGTCATGCAGGACGGTGCGATCGTCGAACAGGGCCTGGCCGCGCAGGTGCTCGGAGCTCCGCAGCACCCGTTCACGCGGGAGCTGCTGGCGGCCTCGGGCCCTCCGTCTGACGTTCCCTGAGGGTCAGTCCTGCACGTCGATCCCTGCTGCGCGCGCGAACGCGGGAGCCAGCAGCTCGACCTGTCGTTCGGTCATCGTGGTGCCGCGCAGCGCGGTCACGTCGACGAATGCCACGGCGTCGAGCCCCCGCAGATCGAGGGCGTCGGCCCTCAGGCCCCGGGTGTCGACCTCGTCCGCTCGGCAGCGCTCGAACCGCACCCGGGTGGCCGTGGCGGCGGGGATGTCGACGGTGGCGAGGGTGCAGTCGGTGATGAGCGAATCCTGGATCTTCGTCGCCGCCAGCGAGAGGTAGTCGATGCGGGCGTGTTCGAGCATCAGCTCCGCGACGTGCGCGCCGGACAGATCGAGCGTGCCGATCCGGCCGCCCGCGATGCGCAGCCGCCGGATCGTCGCATCCTTGAGGGACAGCACGGGCGTGCGCGCGTCCACGATCTCRACGTCCAGCAACGTCGCCCCGGTCAGGTCCACACGGTCCGCGGTGCCGGACAGTGAGCACTGCTCGAACTGCGCATGCGCGAGATCCTCGGCGAGCGGGATCCGCTGTCCGATGTGGTCGCCGTGCCGGCGGCCCACCGCGTCATCGAGCTCGTCCGGCAGATCGGGCGGTGAGACGCGGGGCGGCTGGGGACGTTCGGTGCTGCGGGCCATGCCACGACCCTAGGACTCGTCGCCGACAGCGGCCCATGGCGCGATGCCCTACACGCTGTCGCCCGTCATCCCGGTCGAGCCGCCGAGCCTGCGAGCAGTCGAGGATCCCGGGGCAGGATCCGGGCCGGAGCGCATCCGGATCCGGCGGCGTTAGACTGGACGGTACGAGCATCGATCCGGCCATCACCGGGGAGCTCTCGGAAGAACGCTTCGACAAGCCCAGCGACCGAAGTCAGTAGAACCGAGCGGGGCAGGCCCGTCACAGCCGCAGTGAGAGTGGCAGTTCGGCCCTTCGACAGGCTCAGGGACCGAACCGCACGCGAGGTGGTACCGCGGTCCCCATTGCCGAACAGCACGGGAATCGTCCTCGCAGCAGCAGCATCCGCCCGCCACCGACACTGCGAGACACGATGACCTACCCGCGCACSTCCCCCGCCGGATCCTTCGGCCCCGCCGCTGACGCTTCGACCGGCTCAGCGACCGTCACCCCGAGYCCGCGCTTCCCCGAGATCGARCGCGACGTGCTCGCGTTCTGGGAGGCCGACGACACCTTCCGCGCSTCGATCGCMCAGCGCGAGGGCGCCGACGAGTGGGTCTTCTACGACGGCCCTCCGTTCGCCAACGGCCTGCCGCACTACGGACACCTGCTCACGGGCTACGCGAAGGACCTGTTCCCGCGCTTCCAGACCATGCTCGGCAAGAAGGTCGACCGGGTGTTCGGGTGGGACACGCACGGCCTTCCGGCCGAGCTCGAGGCGATGAAGCAGCTCGGGATCACCGAGAAGGACGAGATCGAGCAGATGGGCATCGACGTCTTCAACGCGAAGGCGCGCGAGTCCGTGCTCACGTACACGCACGAATGGCAGGACTACGTCACCCGTCAGGCGCGTTGGGTGGACTTCGAGCGCGGCTACAAGACGCTCGACCTGAGCTACATGGAGAGCGTGCTCTGGGCCTTCAAGACCCTGCACGAGAAGGGCCTCGCCTACGAGGGCTACCGCGTGCTGCCGTACTGCTGGCGCGACGAGACGCCGCTGAGCGCGCACGAGCTGCGCATGGATGACGACGTGTACAAGGAGCGTCAGGATCCCTCCGTCACCGTGAGCTTCCCGCTSTCKGGGGAGAAGGCCACGGCGCTCGGCCTCGAGGGCGTCCGGGCGCTGGCGTGGACCACGACCCCGTGGACGCTGCCCACGAACCTCGCGCTCGCCGTCGGGCCGGAGATCGTCTACGCCGTCGTCCCGGTCGGGCCGAACGGGGCATCCGAGGGCGCTCAAGGCGACCGATTCCTGCTCGCGAAGGACCTCCTCGGCGGCTACGCCAAGGACCTCGGCTACGACAGCGCCGAGGACGCGATCGCCGCGGTCACCGCGATCGTGACCGGCTCCGAGCTGGGCGGGGTCACCTACGAGCGGCTCTTCGACTACTACGCCGACGTGGAGACCTGGGGCACTCAGAACGCCTGGCAGATCCTCGTCGACGACTACGTGACCACGAGCGACGGCACCGGCATCGTGCACCAGGCGCCGGCCTACGGTGAGGACGACCAGCGGGTCGCGGGTGCGGCCGGGATCCCGACCATCCTGTCGCTCGACGAGGGCGGCCGCTTCCTGCCCACCGTCGCCGACGTCGCCGGCGAGTTGTGGATGGACGCGAACACCCCGCTCGTCCGGCTGCTCCGCGCGAACGGCCGGCTGCTGCGCCTGCAGAGCTACCTGCACTCGTACCCGCACTGCTGGCGCTGCCGGAACCCGCTCATCTACAAGGCGGTCTCGAGCTGGTTCGTGCGCGTGACCGAGTTCAAGGACGAGATGCTCGCGAACAACGAGCAGATCACCTGGGCGCCRGAGAACGTCAAGCACGGCCAGTTCGGCAAGTGGCTCGAGGGCGCGCGCGACTGGTCGATCAGCCGCAACCGGTACTGGGGATCCCCGATCCCGATCTGGAAGAGCGACGACCCCGAGTACCCGCGTGTGGACGCCTACGGATCCCTCGCCGACATGGAGCGAGACTTCGGGCGCCTGCCGCGCAACGCCGAGGGCGAGGTCGATCTGCACCGCCCGTACATCGACGAGCTGACTCGGCCGAACCCCGACGACCCGACCGGGCGGAGCACGATGCGCCGCATCGAGGACGTCTTCGACGTGTGGTTCGACTCCGGATCCATGCCCTTCGCGCAGGTGCACTATCCGTTCGAGAACCAGGAGTGGTTCGACTCGCACTCGCCGGCCGACTTCATCGTCGAGTACATCGGACAGACCCGCGGCTGGTTCTATGTGATGCACGCGCTGTCGACCGCGCTGTTCGACCGCCCGGCGTTCACGGGCGTGAGCTGCCACGGCATCGTGCTCGGCTCCGACGGGAACAAGATGTCGAAGTCGCTGCGCAACTACCCGGACGTCTCCGAGGTGCTCGAACGCGACGGATCCGACGCGATGCGCTGGTTCCTGATGTCGAGCTCGGTGCTGCGCGGCGGCAACCTCTCGGTGACGGAGGAGGGGATCCGCGCCGGCGTGCGCGAGTTCATCCTTCCGCTGTGGAACTCGTGGTACTTCTTCGCGACGTACGCGAACGCCGCCGCCGGACCCGACGGATCGGGTTATGAGGCGCGCTGGCGCACGGACTCGACGGACGTGCTCGACCGCTACATCCTGGCGCGTACGGGTGACCTCGTGCGTGGCGTGCAGGAGGACCTCGAGAGCCTCGACTCGACGACGGCCGCCGCGCGCCTGCGCGAGTTCGCCGAGGTGCTCACGAACTGGTACATCCGCCGTTCGCGCGACCGGTTCTGGGTGGGGGTGGATGCGAACGACCCGACGACGACCGAGGCCTTCGACACGCTCTTCACGGTGCTGGAGACGCTGACCCGTGTGGCGGCGCCCCTCGTGCCGCTCATCGGCGAACGCGTGTGGCAGGGCCTCACCGGCGGACGCAGTGTGCACCTGACGGACTGGCCCGACGCCGAACTGTTCCCGCACGCCGACGACGTGCGCGACGCGATGGATGCGGTGCGCGAGCTCTCCAGCGTCGGCAATGCGCTGCGCAAGAAGGAGAAGCTGCGGGTTCGCCTGCCGCTGGCGCGGTTCACGGTCGTCTCGCCGCTGGCCGAGACGCTGGCTCCGTTCGAGGACATCCTCCGAGACGAGCTCAACGTCAAGGCGGTCGAGCTCGTGGCCCAGGGCGACGGCACCGCGGCGGAGTACGGCATCAGCCACCGCCTCAGCGTCAACGCCCGCGCCGCCGGTCCGCGCCTCGGCAAGGATGTACAGCGCGTSATCCGCGCCGCGAAGGACGGCTTCTGGACCGAGSAGTMCGGCGTGGTGACGGCGGACGGCATCGCGCTGGAGCCGCACGAGTACGAGCTGGCGCTGGAGACCTCGGGGCGCCCCGAGGGCGAGGCGCTGGCCGTCGTCCCGACCGGTGGTTTCGTGCTGCTCGACACCGCCACCACGCCCGAACTCGAGGCGGAGGGCCTGGCCCGCGACGTGATCCGCGCCGTGCAGGACACCCGCAAGAACGCCGGGTTCGACGTGAGCGACCGCATCCGCCTGCAGCTGCGCTTCACCGACGCCGAGGACGGCGCGGCAGTTCGCAGCGCGTTCGGCGTCGCCGGGGTCGCCGAGGAGACGCTCGCGGTCGAGGCGGACGTCCTGGAAGCGGGCGCGGAGTTCGCCGTGGCGGAGTTCGTGGCCGACATCGAGGCGGGCACCTACGCCAACCGCGGCGGATTCGCCGTCGCCGTGAGCCGGATCGGAGACGCATCGTGACCGACGATCGAGAGCGCGCAGACGCCGTCTACTCCGCGTTGCTGGAGCGAGCGGGGGAACGCTGGGTGCAGCCCCGCAAGGAGCGCACCGCGCGCCTGCTCGAGCTGATGGACGACCCGCAGAAGACGTACCGCGTCGTGCACCTCACGGGCACGAACGGCAAGACGTCGACCGCGCGGATGATCGAGAGCCTGCTGCGCGCGCACGGGCTGCGCACCGGCCTGTTCACGAGYCCGCACCTGGAGCGCTTCACCGAGCGGATCATGATCGATGGCGAACCCATCGCCGACGGCGCCGTGGCCGACGCGTGGGAGGAGATCGAGCCCTTCGTCGGCATCGTCGACGCCGAGCTCGAGGCCTCGGGCGACGCACCCCTGACCTTCTTCGAGCTGCTCACGGTGCTCGCCTTCGTGGCGTGCGCGGATGCGCCCATCGACGTGCTCGTGCTCGAAGTCGGCATGGGCGGATCCTGGGACTCCACGAACACGGCCGACGGCGACGTCGCGGTGTTCACGCCGATCGACCTCGATCACGCCGACCGCCTCGGTGACACCATCGCGAAGATCGCCGAGGTGAAGGCCGGGATCATCAAGGACGGCGCGGCCGTGGTCTCCTCGCGGCAGACACCCGACGCCGAGGCGGTGCTGCGGCGCGTCGCGGCCGAGCGCGGCGCGAGCATCGCGTTCGAGGGACAGGACTTCGCGCTGGTCGAGCAGCGTCTCGCCGTCGGCGGCCAGCAGATCACCGTGCGGGGTCTGGCCGGGCAGTACTCCGAGGAGTACCTGCCGATGTACGGCGAGCACCAGGGGTTCAACGCGGCTCTCGCGATCGCGGCCGTCGAGTCGCTCATCGGGGGAGCGCAGCATGCGATCGTCGGCGACGTGCTCGCGGAGGGGCTGCAGGGCGCGACCTCACCCGGTCGCCTGCAGCTGCTCGGGATCGCGCCGACCGTGGTCGTGGATGCGGCGCACAACCCGCACGGCGCCCGCGCCCTCGCGGCCGCGCTGAAGGACAGCTTCGACTTCGACGAGTGGGGCCTCGTGCTCGGCGTGCTCGGCGACAAGGACGCGRCGGGCATCGTCGAGACGCTGCTGCCGTCGGTCGAGCACGTGTTCGCGACCGCTCCCGATTCCGAGCGGGCGAGCGAGCCCGACGCGATCGCGGATCTGGTGGAGCGGGCCGGAGGCCGGGCCACGGTGCATCCCACCCTGGCCGATGCCGCGGACGCCGCGCGCGAATGGGCCGCCTCGGCCGACCGCCGCGCGGTGATCATCGCCGGGTCCGTCGTGCTCGCCGGTGAGGCGATCTCGCTCGCGGCCGATGAGGACTGGAAGAGCGGATGGCGCGCGTGACCGACGACTCCGCGACCGCGGCCCGCGCCGCGAGTCCCCGCCGCGCCCGGAAGCCGCGCGGACTCGCGCAGAAGCTCGGGTCGATCATCCTCGCGTTCGAGGCGATCGTCGTGGGCCTGGCAGGGCTCACCGTCTACGGCCTGAAGGCGCTCGGCCCCGACATCGCGCCGTGGTGGGGCATCGTGGGCGGCGCCGTGGTCGGCGTCGCGATGCTCGTCGCCGCGGGGCTGATGGGCAGCAGAGCCGGAATCGTGATGGGATGGATCCTGCAGGTCATCGTCCTGCTGTCCGCCATCCTGGTGCCCGCGATCCTGCTGGTCGCGATCGTCTTCGGCGGCATGTGGGCCTACGCGATGATCGTCGGCGGACGCGCGGACCGTGCCGCCGCCTCTGCCCGCCTCGCGCATCCCACCACCCCCACTTCCTCCACCGACACCGCTGGAAAGACGACAGAGAGTGACTGACATGCCCACCGAAGAGACCCTCGTCCTGGTCAAGCCCGACGGCGTCGCGCGCGGCCTCACCGGCGCGATCCTCGCCCGCATCGAGGCGAAGGGATACGCCCTCGTCGACATCCGCCTGGTCGACCCCGACCGCGACCTCCTCGCCGCGCACTACGCCGAGCACGAGGGCAAGCCGTTCTACGAGCCGCTCCTGGAGTTCATGCTCTCGGGCCCCTCCGTGGCGATCCGCCTCGCCGGCAACCGCGTCATCGAGGGCTTCCGCTCGCTGGCTGGCACCACTGACCCGACCACCGCCGCTCCCGGCACGATCCGCGGCGACTTCGGTCGCGACTGGGGCCTGAAGGTGCAGCAGAACCTCGTGCACGGCTCCGACTCGCCCGAGTCGGCCGCGCGCGAGCTCGGCATCTGGTTCGGCTGACCCCGGCGCATCCATCGACGTGAAAGCCCCGGTCCTCTCCGTGAGAGGGCCGGGGCTTTCTGCGTGAGGCATCGGGGGGTCGCACGGATCCGTGATTCCGGATCCGCCTCAGAACATCCGCACGACCTCGCCGATCAGGTCGACGCCGGCGACCTGGGCGAGCAGCACCACGACCGCGAACGCCAGGATCGACGCGAGCGGCACCCAGGATCCGAGACGGCGCGCGGCATCCTGGGCACTCCGGCTGATCGGGAACGTCCCGTTGGCGAAGAGCTGCTGCATGGTGGCCAGGAACGTGGGGATCACGACCAGATACGTCAGGCCGCACCAGGGGCAGAGCGTGTGCAGGTCGAAGAAGCTCTGTCCGATCAGCCACGCGATGAACACGAAGGCGCCGGTGATGCCCAGGCCGAAGAGCGCCCAGAACCATCGCGGGAACCGGGCGCCGGCGAGGATCGCCACACCGACGACGAGCGGGGCCATCCAGCCGGTGAGCCCGATGAGCGGGTTCGGGAAGCCGAACACCGAGCCCTGCCAGGACTCCAGGTTCTTCCCGCACTGCACGAATACGCTCACGTTGCAGCTGAGGTCGGCGGTCGGGTTCTCCAGAGTGGCGAATTTGTCGAGGGTGAGCTGGAAGGCGGCCCACCACCCGACGACGCTCGCGACGATGAGCCAGATGGCGTAGCCGACGGGACGGGTGCGCTGTGCGGACATGCCGCGATTATGGCAGTCGACGTTCTGTGCGGGATGYATGCGCAGGCATCGATTCGCGTCGAGGCGGGCATATCGTCGCGATGGTGCGATAATGGACGGGTCGAGTCGCCGTGATGGCGGCCGACGGATACAGACTTCGGGGGCTCCGGCTCCCAGCGATCAGAGCACATGCCGATCGCAGACCGATTGAGTTCGCGGCGCCGAGCGTGTCGCACGAGAGAATTCACGGCGGCCTGGCCGCCGTGCAGGGAGTACGCCAGAGATGGCCGACGAGAACAATGACAACGCCCCTACCCTCGATCTCGACGCGCTGCAGGCGCCGGTAGCTCCCGAGCCCGCGGAGCCGACGCCCGCATCGACCGAGGAGGACGCGACATCCGCCGACGCGCCCGTCGAAGACGCGATCGTGACCGCCGGGGCGGAGAGCCCCGATGAGGCCGTGGCCGCAGCTGACGCAGCGGACAGCGAGCAGCTCGACACAGTTGACGGCGAGCAGGTCGACGCGGAGCCGATCGAGACCGCACCCGCCGAGGCCGCGCTCGCCGCGGACGGCGAGGCCGAGCCCGCCGAGGACTCAGGCGCCGGCGCGCAGCCGACCGCTGGTGCCGCGACCGATCCTGTCGCCGTGGTCGCCGCGGACGTGGAGTCCGTCGTGGATGCCGTGCCGGAGGCTGAGCCGGAGGCCGTCACCGCGGTGAGCCTGGGCCTGCTGCCCGAGGTCTTCGTGTCGCGCGTCTCGACGCAGCTGCACTTCCACGCCCCCACGATCGTCCCGCTCCCGGCCCGTTCCTCCCGCAGCGCGCGCGACGTCCGCGAGTCGCGGGACGACAACGACGCCGAGGACTCCTTCGGACGTCGTTCGCGCGGCCGCGGAGACTCAGAGCAGCCGCGCCAGCGGGTCGTCGAGTACATCACAGAGCCGAAGGCGATCAAGGGATCCACCCGGCTCGAAGCCAAGAAGCAGCGCCGCCGCGACGGTCGCGACGCCGGCCGTCGCCGTCCCGTCGTCACCGAAGCCGAGTTCCTCGCCCGCCGCGAGGCCGTCGACCGCGAGATGATCGTGCGCTCCAAGAACGGCCGCACCCAGATCGCCGTGCTCGAGGACAACGTGCTCGTCGAGCACTACGTCGCTCGCAACCAGGACGCATCCCTCATCGGCAACGTGTACCTGGGCCGCGTGCAGAACGTGCTGCCCAGCATGGAGGCCGCCTTCGTCGACATCGGTCGCGGTCGCAACGCCGTGCTGTACTCCGGCGAGGTGGACTGGGACGGTGTCGAGACCGGCAACCAGCCGCGTCRCATCGAGCTCGCTCTCAAGGCCGGCGACCGGGTCCTCGTGCAGGTGACCAAGGACCCGGTGGGTCACAAGGGCGCCCGCCTCACCAGCCAGATCTCGCTGCCCGGCCGCTACCTCGTGTACGTGCCGAACGGATCCATGAACGGCATCTCGCGCAAGCTGCCCGACACCGAGCGTGCCCGGCTCAAGCGCATCCTCAAGGAGGTGCTCCCGGAGTCCAGCGGTGTGATCGTGCGCACGGCGGCCGAAGGAGCCACCGAGGAGCAGCTCACCAACGACGTGCAGCGCCTCACCGCGCAGTGGAGCTACATCCAGAAGCAGGTCGAGAGCCAGCAGGCACCCGCGCTGCTGCACGCCGAGCCGGACCTCCTGGTCAAGATCGTCCGCGACGTCTTCAACGAGGACTTCACCCGGATGCGGATCCAGGGTGCCGACGCAGGCCACACCATCCGCACGTACCTGGAGAGCGTCGCCCCCGACCTGCTCGACCGGGTCGAGGCGTACGAGGACGTCCGCGATCCGTTCGACGTGTTCCGGGTGACCGAGCAGATCGAGAAGGCACTGGACCGCAAGGTGTGGCTGCCGTCGGGCGGATCGCTCGTGATCGACCGCACCGAGGCCATGACCGTCGTCGACGTCAACACCGGCAAGTTCGTCGGCTCGGGCGGAAACCTCGAGGAGACGGTCACCAAGAACAACCTCGAGGCCGCGGAGGAGATCGTCCGCCAGCTGCGCCTGCGCGACATCGGCGGCATCATCGTCGTCGACTTCATCGACATGGTGCTCGAGTCCAACCGCGACCTCGTGCTGCGCCGCCTCGTGGAGTGCCTGAGCCGCGACCGCACGAAGCACCAGGTGGCCGAGGTCACCTCGCTCGGCCTCGTCCAGATGACCCGCAAGAAGCTCGGCCTCGGCCTGCTGGAGACCTTCAGCGAGCCCTGCGAGGTCTGCGCCGGCCGTGGCGTGATCGTGCACCACGACCCCGTCGTGAAGCACCGTGCGGCGGCCCCCCAGCAGAGCTCCAACCGTCGCCAGCGCGGCGGAAACGCGGTCTCCAGCGGCGGCGGCAACGGTACCGCCCCGACCGCGTCGGCGGCGCCTGCGAACGGCGGCACGCACGTCATCACGGAGGGCGCGAAGTCCGCTCTCGCACAGATCGCAGCGTCCAGCCGTGCCGCGGGGGAGACGCCCCCGGTCGCCGGTGACGCCACGGCCGAGCCGGCGACGGATGCTCCGGCCGAGCGCACCGGACAGGAGCGGCCCAAGAAGCCGCGCAAGAAGCGCGGTTCCGACCGTGTCAAGGCGCCCAAGACGGAGGCGGAGCAGCTGCTCGACTCGGTGCTGGACGCGCTTCCCGAGCCGAAGGCGCCGGGGCAGGGCCGCAGCCGCCGCCGAGTGAGCACCGCCGGGCTTTCCGCGGGCACCGCGGTCGTGCACACGACCGAGGCCGCGCCGCAGGCGGAACAGGGCTGACCCGCCCCCGCAGGATCACGTGAGAGGACTCGGCGCTACGGCGCCGGGTCCTCTTCGTCTTCGGGGGCCCGGCCTGCGGCGTCGCCCGTGTGCGAGGACAGGTATCGCTCCACGCGCCGGTCCGGCGCCAGCCAGATCAGGGCGACGATGACGTAGGGGATCAGGCCCAGCCACGGCACGACGAACGACAGGCCCAGACCGCTCAGGTAGAGCAGCGGTGAGACGATGCCCTTCACGTCGTGCCCGAATGCCTCGCGGATCCTGTCTCCGCCGGGCTGGCGTGCGATCGTCCGCTGCAGGATCGTGTACGCGAGAGCGGCGCCGAGCAGATTGAGGCCGTAGACGATCGTCGGCACCTGGGCGACGCGGGTCTCGGTCAGCCAGGCGGTCGTGAACGGGTACAGCGACAGCCAGAGCAGCAGGTGCAGGTTGGCCCAGAGCACAGCGCCGTTCACGGCGGGGCGCAGCTGGAAAAGGTGATGGTGGTTGCTCCAGTAGATCCCGACGTAGACGAAGCTCAGCAGGTAGGTGAGCAGGCCCAGGCCGGAGGTGTGCACCAGGTCCGTCCAGGTCGTCCCCTTCGGCACGGCGAGTCCGAGCACCATCACGGTGATGATGATCGCGAGCACCCCGTCGCTGAACGCTTCCAGCCTGCTCGAGGTCATCGTGCGACCCTCGTGCCGTGGTCGTGCCCGCCGGTGCGGTCGCGGGCCGGGACCCTCAGCCCCGAGGCGATCAGCCGGCGGGTGAGCTCCTTGCCGCCCACGCGCTTCGCCCCGCCTGCGACGAGCCGGTCCAGAGCGTCCGCGGGGACGTCGTAATGGTCCAGATCGAACGCCCGGCGGGGGATGTCGTGCCGGGCGGCGAACGCGTGCAGCTCGGCGACGCTGGCGTCGCTGACCATGTGCGCCCACAGGCGGCCRTGCGCCGGCCAGATCGGGTCGTCCACGAAGATCGCCATTCCGCGATCCTAGAACGCGGGCAGGGTCGCGGAGGCGGATCCGGATCCCACGATCCGATCCGGATCCCGACACGGTCGCGCTCGCTTTGCGAGGGGAGGGCGCATCCGGTAAAGTAGCTCCTTGGTGCACCGCGCCGGACGCCCCACTCGGCCGCCGCGGGATCATGCAACTCGCGCCCGCCACTGCGGATCCCTCTGCTGTGGCGCGATGCACGCACAGTCTTCCCGTGAGATTACGGAGCGGTCCCGCTCCCCAACGAAACAGGTATGAAGTGGTTTACGCAGTAGTGCGCGCCGGTGGACGCCAGGAGAAGGTCGAGGTCGGCACGATCGTTCAGCTCGACCGTCTGAAGGCGGCCCAGGGCGACAAGGTCGAGCTGGCCGCGGTGCTCCTCGTCGACGGTGACAAGATCACCACCGACGCCGACAAGCTCGCGAAGGTCAAGGTCACCGCAGAGGTCGTCAGCCACCTCCGTGGCCCGAAGATCGTCATCCAGAAGTTCAAGAACAAGACCGGTTACAAGAAGCGCCAGGGGCACCGTCAGGACCTCACGCGCGTCAAGATCACCGGCATCAAGTAAGCACGAAGAGGAGCTGAGAAATGGCACACAAAAAGGGAGCGAGCTCGACCCGCAACGGTCGTGACTCCAACGCACAGCGACTCGGCGTGAAGCGCTTCGGCGGCCAGACCGTCAGCGCCGGCGAGATCCTCGTCCGTCAGCGCGGCACGCACTTCCACCCCGGCGTGAACGTCGGCCGTGGCGGCGACGACACGCTGTTTGCCCTCGCCGCCGGTGCGGTCGAGTTCGGCGCGAAGGGCGGCCGCAAGGTCGTCAACATCGTCGCAGCTGCCGAGTAAGACTTCGCGCCCCACGCCCTCTCCGGCCATCGCTGCGCGCTGACCGGAGCCTCTGGGCGCGGGGACCCCACTCAACCACCGGTTGGGCAGTTTTCGGCAAACGGGGCGGGCTTCGGCTCGCCCCGTTTCCATATCCCGGCACGCTTCGGTGAGTGCCCGTCCCGTAACCCAGGAGGATCCGCATGGTCACGTTCGTCGACAGGGTGACGCTGCACCTGCGCGCGGGCAAGGGCGGCAACGGCTGCGTGTCGGTGCACCGGGAGAAGTTCAAGCCTCTCGGCGGGCCTGACGGCGGCAAGGGCGGCGACGGCGGCGACATCGTGCTCGTCGCCGACCCGCAGACCGGCACTCTGCTGTCGTACCACCACTCGCCGCACCGCACGTCGCAGAACGGCGGCTTCGGCATGGGCGACCACCGCGCCGGCTACGACGGCGAGGACCTGGAGCTGCTCGTGCCGGTGGGCACGGTCGTCAAGTCACCGGACGGTGAGGTCCTGGCCGACCTGGTTACTCCGGGCGAGCGCTATGTCGCCGCCGCGGGCGGCCACGGCGGCCTCGGAAACGCCGCGCTGGCGACGCCGAAGCGCAAGGCTCCGGGATTCGCGCTGCTGGGCACCCCCGGTTTCGAGGGCGACGTCGTGCTCGAGCTCAAGACCGTCGCCGACGTCGCGCTGGTCGGCTACCCGTCGGCGGGCAAGTCGAGCCTGATCGCGGCGATCTCCGCCGCGCGGCCGAAGATCGCCGACTACCCGTTCACCACGCTGCATCCCAACCTGGGCGTCGTGCAGGCCGGTGAGTCCCGCTACACCGTGGCGGACGTGCCCGGCCTCATCGAGGGCGCGAGCGAGGGGCGCGGGCTCGGTCTGCAGTTCCTCCGGCACGTCGAGCGGTGTTCCGCGCTGCTGCACGTGCTGGACTGCGCCACGCTCGAGCCGGGCCGCGACCCGATCAGCGATCTCGACGTGATCCTCGCCGAGCTCGCCGCTTACGAGGTGCCCGAAGGGCAGGTTCCGCTGCTGGAGCGCCCGCAGGTGATCGCCCTCAACAAGATCGATGTGCCGGAGGCGCGCGAGCTCGCCGACTTCGTGCGCCCGGAGCTGGAGCAGCGCGGGTTCCGCGTGTTCGAGATCTCCACGGTCTCGCACGAGGGGCTGCGTCCGATGACCTTCGCGCTCGGCGAGATCGTCGACGCGCACCGTGCCGAGCTGGCCGCAGCCGCCGAGGCTCCCAAGGAGCGCATCGTCATCCGCCCCCGGGGTTCGAAGCGCGAGTTCGAGATCCGCGTCGAAGGCGGCAGCTACGGCAACGTGTACCGGATCCTCGGCGACAAGCCGGTGCGCTGGGTGCAGCAGACCGACTTCCAGAACGAGGAGGCGGTGGGCTACCTCGCCGACCGGCTCGAGAAGCTCGGCGTCGAGGACGAGCTGTTCCGCTTGGGCGCGGTGCGGGGATCCACGGTCGTGATCGGCCCGGGCGAGAGCATCGTGTTCGACTGGGAGCCGCAGATGTCCTCCGCGGCCGAACTGATCACGTCACCGCGCGGTCTGGACTCGCGTTTCGATCCGAACACCCGACGCACCACCAACGAGCGGCGCGAGCGGTACCACGAGCGCATGGATGCCAGGGCCGCACTGCGCGCCGAGGACGAGCGCGAGCGCCTGGCGACTCGCACGGCGGCGGACGACGCCGACAGCGAGCGCGCCGAGGACGTCCGCCAGGCGGGAGCCGGCGAGGACGCGCAGTGACGGCGCTGACGCGGGCGGATCTGCCCGCGGCGACGCGGATCGTGGTGAAGGTCGGATCCTCGTCCATCAGCGGTGAGGGAGCCTGGCGCATTCCGCTGCTGGTCGAGGCGCTGGCGCACGCGCACRCACGCGGAACCGAGATCGTGCTGGTCTCCTCCGGTGCGATCGCCACCGGGATCCCGTTCCTGCAGCTCGACGCGCGGCCCACCGACCTCGCCACGCAGCAGGCGGCGGCCGCCGTCGGTCAGAACCTGCTCATCTACCGCTACCAGGAGGCCCTGCGACCGCACGGCATCGTGGCGGGGCAGGTGCTGCTGACCACCGGTGATCTGGAGCATCCGACATCGCGCAGCAACGCCCGCCGCGCCATGGAGCGCCTGCTCGGGCTGCGGGTGCTGCCGATCGTGAACGAGAACGACACCGTCGCCACCCAGGAGATCCGCTTCGGCGACAACGACCGGCTCGGCGCGTTGGTGGCGCAGCTGACCGGGGCCGACGCGCTGGTGCTGCTCAGCGACGTGGAGTCGCTGTACACCCGGCCGCCCTCCGACCCCGCGGCCGAGCCGCTCGACGTCGTCGCCGCGGGTGCCGACCTCTCCGGTCTCGAGTTCGGCGCGACCGTCGTGAATGGCGTCGGCACCGGGGGAGCGGCGACCAAGGTCTCCGCCGCGCGCCTCGCAGCGGCGAGCGGGATCGGCGTGCTCGTGACCAGCGCGGATCTGGTCTCCGAGGCGCTCTCCGGCGCCGAGATCGGCACCTGGTTCGAACCGGCGGTCTGAATCCGTCATCCGGGTCCCCGGGGTGCGGAGCGTGGGTACACTGACCGCATGTCCACCGTGATCGCCGACTTCGCCGTGCCCGCCGACGCCTCCGCGCAGGACGGGCCGGATTCGCCCGAGACGCGGATGCGCGCCGCCAAGGAGGCGTCCCGCGAGACGGCGCAGCTCACCAGTGATGGCAAGGTCGCGGCGCTGCACGCGATCGCTGCCGCGCTGGTCGCCGCCTCGGACGACATCATCGCCGCAAACTCCCGCGACCTCGCCCGAGGCGTCGCAGAAGCCATCGGCGATGGGCTGCTGGACCGTCTGCGCCTGGACGAGAAGCGCATCGAAGCACTCGCCGCCGCCGTGCGGGAGGTCGCCGCGCTGCCGGATCCGGTCGGTCGCGTCATCGGCGGGCACCGCATGCCCAACGGTGTCGCCCTGGAACAGGTGCGGGTGCCGTTCGGCGTGGTCGGCGCGATCTACGAGGCGCGCCCGAACGTCACCGTCGACATCGCCGCGCTCGCGTTGCGCTCGGGCAACGCCGCTGTGCTGCGCGGTGGCAGCGCCGCCAAGGAGAGCAACACGGTGCTGGTGCGTGTGATGCGCGAGGCGCTGGCCTCGACCGGCGTGACCGCGGAGGCGATCCAGACCGTGGACGACTTCGGCCGAGCCGGCGCCACCGCGATGATGCACGCGCGCGGCCTCATCGACGTGCTCGTGCCGCGCGGCAGCGCAGGGCTCATCGAGACCGTGGTGACCGAGTCGACCGTGCCCGTCATCGAGACCGGCGCCGGAGTGGTGCACATCGTGCTCGACGACACGGCACCGCTGGACTGGGCGCGCGACATCGTCGTGAACGCCAAGGTGCAGCGTCCGAGCGTGTGCAACGCGGTGGAGACGGTCCTCGTACTCCGAGGCGCCGCGGACCGGCTGGTCCCCGAGGTCGCGGACGCCCTGATCGCGAAGGGCGTTACGATCCACGGCGACGAGGAGATCCGCCGGCTCGTGCCCGCGGCTGTCCCGACGACGGATGCGGACTGGGGGACCGAGCACATGAGCCTCGATCTGTCCATGCGCGTCGTGGACGATCTCGACGAGGCGCTCGCCCACATCCGGCAGTACAGCACAGGGCACACCGAGTCGATCATCAGCACGGATGCCCTGGCGATCGAGCGATTCCTGGCCGAGGTCGACTCCGCCGTCGTGATGGCGAACGCGTCGACGCGGTTCACCGACGGCGGCGAGTTCGGCTTCGGCGCCGAGGTGGGCATCTCGACGCAGAAGCTGCACGCCAGGGGCCCGATGGGACTCGCCGAGCTGACCAGCACCAAGTGGCTCGCGCGCGGGTCGGGGCAGACCCGCGGCTGAGGGCTAGACTGGGGAGCTGAGATCCACCCTGATCACTCTGGAGAATCGATGAACCTCGTCGCACAGCTCGTGCAGGCCGCAGCCGAGACCCCCGAGCACCACGGCAACGTGGCGCTGGAGACGCTTCCGTTCGGGCTGATCGCCGCCGGCGTGTTCGCGCTCCTCGGCCTGGTCGCTCTCTCCTACCGCAACGTCGCCAACCGTCACAGCCGGAAGGCGGAGGCGTGGGCCGCGGAGCACGGTCATGAAGGACACGGAGCCGGTCACGGTCACTGAGCTGATCCGATGACGACCACTCCTGCGCCGCGCATCGGCGTGATGGGCGGGACGTTCGACCCCATCCATCACGGGCACCTGGTCGCGGCGAGCGAGGTGGCGCACTCGTTCGGACTGGACGAGGTCGTCTTCGTGCCCACCGGGCAGCCCTGGCAGAAGAGCGGGGTGTCGGACAGCGAGCACCGCTACCTGATGACGGTGATCGCGACGGCGTCGAACCCGTCGTTCACCGTGAGCCGCGTGGACATCGACCGCGACGGGCCCACGTACACGATCGACACGTTGCGGGATCTGAAGGCGCAGCGTCCTGATGCGGAGTTCTTCTTCATCACCGGCGCGGATGCCGTGGCGCAGATTCTCAGCTGGAGGGATCATGATGAACTGTGGGACCTCGCCCACTTCGTCGCCGTATCCCGACCTGGTCATGTGCTGAGCACGGACGGTCTGCCACCGGCTGACGTCAGTCAACTGGAGGTCCCGGCCCTCGCGATCTCGTCGACAGATTGTCGATCCCGCGTCCGCGAGGGGGATCCGGTCTGGTACCTCGTGCCGGATGGAGTGGTCCAGTACATCGCGAAGCATCATCTTTATCGGAGCACGTCATGAGCACATCGGATCAGCACCAGCACATTGCTGATCAGTCATCCGGCAGCAGCCAGCACGTTGCTGATCAGTCATCTGGCAGCGGCCAGCACGTTGCTGATCAGTCATCTGGCAGCGGCCAGCTGACTCGCAAGCAGATGCGCGAGGCCCGCCTCACCGGATCGACCCCGATCGTCACTCCTGAGGAGGCCGAGGCGGCACGTCAGCAGGCCGACGCCGCACCGGCGGCCCCGGCCGCTCCGGAGCCCGTCATCGAGACGACGGTAGCGCCGGTGGCGGAGCCTGTCACCGAGAGCGCGGCCGCGCCGAGCTCCGTCGAATCCCAGGACTCCGTCGCGGGCGAGGAGCCGCTCACCCGCCGCCAGGTGCGGGAGCAGGAGCGGATCCGCACCGGCTCGGTGCCGGTGTCTGATCCGTCATCCCAGAGCGCATCGTCGGCGGCGGAGTCCGCGCCGTCCGCGTCTCAGACTTCTGCCGGCCCGGCGGTTCCTTCGTTCAGCGTGCCGCCGGCACCGGCGCCCGTCACGCCCACGCCCACGCCTGCCGCACCCGCCGCACCCGAGCAGGCGGGGATGATCACGGACGTGCCCCGCCCCAGCTATCCGAGCCGTCGCCGTTCGTACGGATCGGCCGCAACCGCCGCGCCGACCCGGGTTGCCGACGAACAGGACGGCGTCGACGACGCCGAACAGGACGTCGCGCCGGTCTCGGTCTCCTCGGTCATGCGCGCCGAGGAGGAGACCGGACGCACGTGGCACGCCGATCCCGTCTCGGCCGCGCCCCGGGGCGCGGAGAGCGAGCGCCCCGTCGTCCCCGCCCGCCCGGCAGACCCCGCGCCCGCACCGCTGCTGCCTGCGGTGCCCGCCGCGATGCCGGCGGCTGAGCCCGATTCAACACCTGTGGACCTGCCGTTCTCGTCTGAGCAGTCCGCTCTGTGGTCCGCTGCGGAGAACCCCGCACCGGCGGCTCCGGCCACGCCGATGTCGGCCGAAGAGACGCCGCGGCCCCTGCCGAAGTCGGCTCCCGCTGATTCCGGATCGACCCTCAACCCCGGCTTCGGGGAGCGCGTGCTCGCACAGCAGCCTCGGACGCCGCAGGCCGACTCCTTCGATGCGCTCATCGGGGACTCCACAGGGTCGCACCACGCGGCGCCGAACGCCCTGATCTTCCAGCAGGCTCCTGGCGGCCTGTCGCTGTCGGGCCCTGTCGCCTCGACCGGCGAGATCCTCGTCACCGGCAGCTATGAGCTGCCCTCCGGCCTCGGCTCACGCGGTCACGCCGACGGCGTCGCCGACGGCAAGGAGGTCGACGCCGTGCTCGTCGACGGCGAACTCGCCCCTGCCTCGTCGCCCACGCCGATCGCCGCCAGCGCGGCGATCGGAACGATCAAGCCCGCGGGCGAGGTCATCCGCCCGCCCGAGCCCGAAAAGGGCAACAAGCTCATGCTCGCACTGACCATCACCGCCGGCGCCCTCGCCGTCGCCCTGGTCGGCGCGCTCATCGTCGCCATCACCACAGGAGCCTTCTCTTGATGCAGTCGCCCTCCGCCRCAGACATGCTGCAGATCGCCGCCGACGCGGCCCGTTCCAAGGGCGGAGAGGATCTGCTCGCGCTGAACGTGTCCGAGCCGCTGCCGCTTGTGGACATCTTCCTGCTCGTCACCGGCAACAGCGAGCGCAACGTCGCCGCGATCGCCGACGAGGTCGAGGACAAGATGATCGAAGCGGGCTACAAGCGCGTGCGCCGAGAGGGACGCAGCGAAGCCCGCTGGGTGCTGCTCGACTTCGGCGACCTGATCGTGCACGTCTTCCACGAGGAGGAGCGCACGTACTACGGCCTGGAGCGTCTCTGGAAGGACTGCCCCGTGGTGCCGATCGCCGAGCCCGCGCCGCTGGGCGTGCCCTCCGAACAGGACTGACCGAGGCGGGCCTCGGGATCGGTCATCCCGATCCGCCTTCGACCACCGCGGATCGGTGCCGGTCACGCGCCTTCTCGAGCGCGTGCGGGACGGACGATCTGTGCTCGGGCACCGTGTCGTCGCACGGATCGACAAACACCTGGCGTTCGGGACTTCGGACGGCGGATCCGCGAGTAAGGTCGAGCCGTGGGACGGATCACGACGCTGCGGCCGGTCACTCGGATCGCACTGGGAGAGGGCGTGCGTCGTCGCGCCGACACGCTCGCTGTCGAAGAGCCGCTGGAGATCCGCATCGCCGGTGCCCCGCTCGCGGTCACGATGCGCACCCCGGGCCATGACGTCGAACTCGCGATCGGGTTCCTCGTCTCGGAGGGCGTGATCTCCCAGAGCTCCGACTTCCGCACCGCGATCCACTGCGGCGGCCCCGGCACCGGGGGAGCTGCGAACACCTACAACGTGCTGGATACGACGCTCGCACCAGGGGTGCGGCTGCCCAGCGCCGACGAGGCGCGGCGGTTCTACACGACCAGTTCCTGCGGCGTCTGCGGCAAGGCCA
Source organism: Microbacterium sp. 01T413_2 (assembly GCF_056398985.1). Taxonomy (NCBI): domain Bacteria; kingdom Bacillati; phylum Actinomycetota; class Actinomycetes; order Micrococcales; family Microbacteriaceae; genus Microbacterium; species Microbacterium sp. 01T413_2. The sequence continues at coordinate 4,347 of NZ_JBFTQL010000007.1, read as the reverse complement.
GCATCGATGCCGTGCGCACGACGTCCCACTTCGCCCCGTCCTCGCCCGACGAGGTCGCGGTCGACGCCGCATGGATCGCGGAGCTGCCCGACCGGCTCCGGGCCGAGCAGGCCGCATTCGACAAGACCGGCGGACTGCACGCCGCGGCGCTCTTCGACGCGGTCACGGGCGAGCTTCTGGTCATCCGCGAGGACGTCGGCAGGCACAACGCCGTGGACAAGGTGGTCGGCTGGGCGCTCCAGGAGGAACGGCTGCCGCTGCGGTCCACCGTGCTGCAGGTGTCCGGCCGAGCCAGCTTCGAACTGGTGCAGAAGGCCGTCATGGCGGGGATAACGGTGCTCTCCGCGGTCTCCGCGCCGTCCTCGCTGGCGGTCGAGCTCGCGGACGAGTCGGGGCTGACGCTGATCGGGTTCGTCCGAGGGCAGTCCATGAACGTGTACGCGCACGCACAGCGCGTGCGGATCGATGCAGCGACGCGCGGTGAGTCCTCGGCGCGGGAAGGACAGGCAGAACGATGAGCGACGACGTGGACGCACGCGGAGGGACGGCTTTCGGGCTCATGCCGCGCGAGCCCCGGCAGGGCGGATACGGACCGCGCACGACCGCTTCCTGGTTCCGCAAGCCCTATCGGCACCCAGCCGCGGGCTGGGGTGCCGCGAAGTCCGTCGGCCAGGTGCTGCTCCGCGAGCGCGAGCCGATCGCGGGATCCGGCGCGATGCTCATCATGAACCACGGCAGGTCCGGATACGACTGCCCCGGCTGCGCCTGGCCCGACGACCTCGGCAACCTGCGACTGGACATCTGCGAGAACGGCATCAAGCACGTCACGTGGGAGATGACGCACAAGCGGGTGGACCGGCAGTTCTTCGCGGCGCACACGGTCGCCGAGCTTTCGACGTGGACGGACTTCGACCTCGAGAACGAGGGACGCCTCACCGAGCCGATGAGCTATGATGCCGCGACCGATCGATACGTGCCGATCACGTGGGACGACGCGTTCGCCCTGATCGGGGAGGAGCTGCGCGGCCTGGACAGCCCGGACGAAGCCAGTTTCTACACTTCGGGCCGGCTCAGCAACGAGGCGACGTTCCTGTACCAGCTCATGGTGCGCGAGTACGGCACCAACAACCTCCCGGACTGCTCGAACATGTGCCACGAGGCCTCCGGGCGCGCGCTGAAGGCGTCGCTGGCCACGGGCAAGGGCACGGCGGATCTGCGCGACTGGGAGGAGTGCGACGCGCTCTTCGTGCTCGGCGTGAACGCGGCGTCGAACGCACCGCGCATGCTGACCGCCCTGTCTGATGCGGTCCGCCGAGGCGCGCAGGTGGTGCACGTGAACCCGCTGGTCGAGGCGGGCGCGACGCGCACGATCGTGCCGCACGAGTTCGTCGACATGGCGCTGAACCGCAGCACCGACACGAGCACGATGAACCTTCAGGTGCGGCTCGGCGGCGATCTCGCCCTGATCCGCGGCATGGCGAAGGTCGTGTTCGAGGCGGCTCAGGCGGATCCGACCGTGCTCGACGCCGCGTTCCTGCGCGAGTACACCAACGGGCTCGAGGACTACCGCGCGCTCGTCGAGGCGACGCCCTGGGCCGAGCTCGTGCGCCAGTCCGGCCTCAGCGAGGAGCGGATCCGCGAGGCGGCCGCCGTCTACCTCGGCTCGGAGCGCGCGATCATCAGCTGGTGCCTGGGTGTGAGCCAGCACGAGCACGGCGTGGACACGGTGCGCGAGATCGTGAACCTGCTGCTGCTGCGCGGCAACATCGGGCGCCCTGGCACAGGGCCGTCGCCCGTGCGCGGGCATAGCAACGTGCAGGGCAATCGCACCTGCGGCATCGACCACCGCCCGYCCGCGTGGACCGATCGGCTCGCCGAGGTCTGCCGTATCGACCCGCCGCGCCACCAGGGCCTGGACACCGTCAAGACGATCCGCGGCATGCACGACGGCACGGTCAAGGTGTTCGTCGGCATGGGCGGCAACTTCGTGCTCGCGGCGCCCGACACGTCGTACACGGCCGAGGGGCTGAGCCGCTGCGCGCTGACGGTGCAGGTGAGTACCAAGCTCAACCGCAGCCATCTCGTGCACGGGGAGAAGGCGCTGATCCTGCCCTGCCTCGGACGCACCGAGCGCGACCAGCAGGAAGGCGGCCCGCAGGGCGTCACCGTCGAGGACGCCATGAGCATGGTGCACCTCTCGGTGGGGCGCAAACGCCCCGCGTCCGCGTATCTGCGCTCGGAGCCCGCGATCATCGCGGGGATCGCAAAGGCCACGCTCCCTGAGTCGCAGACGCCCTGGGATGCCTACGTCGCCGACTACGACCGGATCCGCGACGTCATGGCTCAGGTGCTGCCTGGCTTCGAGGGCTTCAACCAGAGGATCCAGAGCCGGCACGGTTTCCGGATCCCGCAGCCCGCCCGGGAGCGCGTGTTCGACACGGATTCCGGTCTGGCGGAGTTCTCGCATGCTCCGCTGCCCGACGTGATCCCGGCCTCCGTGGAGACCCTGGTGCTGCAGACCATGCGCTCGCACGATCAGTGGAACACGACGATCTACTCGAACAACGATCGCTATCGCGGCGTGAAGAACCTGCGCGAGCTGGTCTTCCTGCACACCGACGACATGCGGGCGCGCGGCATCGCCGAGGGGGATCTGGTCGACATCCGCTCGACGTCGAAGGACGGATCCACCCGGACCGTGCACGGCTTCCGCGCGGTGCCGTACGACCTGCCTCAGGGCTGCGCCGCCGGCTACATGCCCGAGCTGAACGTGCTCATCGGACACGCCGACTTCAGCGCGCAGAGCGACCAGCCGCTCATGAAGAGCATCCAGGTCACGGTGACCCGTTCCGCGGCCTGAACCCCTGTCCGGGGCTGTCTCGCTGTGACGCCGAGGGCCGCGCGAGACGAAACACGGCACCTCGCGAGAGCCCCTCGTTTCGTCTTGCTCGGCCTTCGGCCGTGCTCGCTCAACGACCCCGACGTGGAGTTCTAAATGCCGGCTCAGAGGTCCCGGTCGAAGAGGTCGTCCCAGGTCTCCCGGCGGATCACCGCACGGGCCTGTCCGTCGTGCACGAAGACCACCGGCGGGCGACGGTAGCCGTTGTAGTTGTTGGCCATCGTGTGCGTGTACGCGCCCGTGGCGGGGACGGCGAGGAGGTCGCCCACGTGGACCTCGGGCAGCCGCAGCGGGTCGATGAGCACATCGCCCGACTCGCAGTGCCGCCCGACCACGACGACGTCCTCCACGGCCTCGTCATCGAGGCGGCCGGCGAGGGCGGCCTCGTAACGCTGCGCGAACAGTGCCACTTCGAGGTTGTCGCCCATCCCGCCGTCGACCGCGACGAAGGTCCGTGCGTCCCGCTTCACGGTCGTGACCGTGTAGAGCGTCATCGCCGAGCCGTTGACCATGCTGCGGCCGGGCTCGATGATGAGCTCGGCGTCCGCCGGAAGATGCTCTCGGGCGGCGGCGAGCAGCGCTTCGACGTACTCGGCGACGCTCGCCGGATGCTCGTCGTAGGTGTAGCGCGCACCGAGCCCTCCGCCGAGGTCGTACACAGGGAAGGTGCCGAGCTCGGCGAGCGGGGCGACGGCGGCGGCGAGCTCGGACGGATCCATGATCTGCGAGCCGACGTGCGCGTGCACGCCGCGCATCGAGAGCTTCGGGCTGGCCTCGATCCGCGCGATGAGCTCCTTGGCGACCGGGATCGTGAGCCCGAACTTGGATCCCACCTGCCCGGTCTGCACGTGCGGGTGCGTGGAGGACTCGACCTCGGGGATGATCCGCACGAGCACGTCCTGCCGACGGCCCTCCGGCACGATCTGCTCGAGCCGGTCGACGTCGTCGGCGTTGTCGACCACGACCAGGCCGAGGCCCGCGTCCACCGCGATCTGCAGCTCTTCTGTCGACTTGGCGTTGCCGTGCAAGACGAGGAGGGCCGGATCCACCCCGGCGCGGAGGGCGCTGAGGATCTCGCCGCCGCCGGCGACGTCGAGCCCCAGGCCCTCCTCGACCATGACGCGCTGCACCGCGGTCGCCGGGAATGACTTCGACGCGAACACGACACGGGCCTTCGGCCAGCGCGAGGTCAGCTCGGTGCGGTACTCCCTGGCACGCGCCCGCAGTGCGGTCTCGTCGACCACGATCGCGGGCGTGCCGAACTCGCGCGCCAGGTCGTCGACCCGGCACCCCCCGAAGCGCAGGGTGCCGTCGGCATCGACGGTGGTCCCGGCGGGGAACAGGTCGAGGATCTGGTGCGGCATGTTCTGCGTCCTTCGCGTCGGTGCGGTGCGGTGCGGTGCGGTGCGGTGCGGTGCGGTGCGGTGCGGTGCGGTGCGGTGCGGTTC